>JBAQCP010000035.1:0-2702 GCA_049294295.1 Gammaproteobacteria bacterium
AGCGGGAACCCATTTACAACGATACTTCTGCTGTATGTTTGAAATGGATTCCCGCTTTCGCGGGAATGACAGTGGTGGCTAGCAATGACGGCACCAAGCTACATAAACTCATCATCTTTACTGAAAACTCGCTCAATCTGCTCCCGTGTAAACCCACGATACTGCAAAAATCGAGCCTGTTTCATTTTTTCATTAAAATCATGCGGCAGCTTGCCTTTAAAATGCTTCTGCCAACTCTTCCTGGCCCCGATAATCCATGCATTATCAGTGATCTCAAGTAGATCTGCAATCATCTCAGCATTGATTCCACGCGCCTGCAATTCCGCTAAAATGCGTAAAGGGCCATAACCTCGATTACTGCGCCAATAAATGAAATTCTCAGCAAAGCGACGCTCATTAATGAGGCCTTTTTCTAAGAAATGTTCAAGAATGGGGGCGCTATCTTGAGGTAAATAACCCTTAGCCTGCAATTTTTGCTGAATTTCGTGTAAAGAATAATCACGGCGTGTCAGCCATCGTAAGACTGCACGCCGGATAAGATCGGAGGGGGACGTACTCAGGCGAGTTCCTCCACTTCCTCTTCCACAGCTTCTACATGTTTATCGTAAGGAATAATCAATTTTGCACGAATTTTAGCTTCAATTTCTTGCGAAATAGCCGGATTGTCTTTCAAGAACTGACAAGCATTGCTCTTACCTTGACCGATGCGTTGGCCGCTATAGCTATACCAGGCACCCGCTTTCTCAACAATCCCGTGAACAGAACCTAAATTGATAATTTCGCTTTCCAAGGAAATACCTTGGTTATACAAAATGTCAAATTCAGCTTGTTTGAAGGGAGGGGCGACTTTATTTTTGACAACCTTCACACGGGTTTCACTGCCAATAATTTCATCGCCTTCTTTCACGCTGCCAATACGGCGAATATCTAAACGCACAGATGCATAGAATTTGAGTGCATTACCACCACTCGTGGTTTCTGGGTTGCCAAACATCACACCAATTTTCATACGAATTTGGTTAATAAAGATCACCAACGTATTAGAACGCTTAATATTAGCAGTTAACTTACGCAATGCTTGAGACATCAAGCGTGCTTGTAAGCCCATATGTTGATCACCCATTTCGCCTTCAATTTCAGCTTTTGGGGTGAGAGCGGCAACGGAGTCAATAATGATGACATCCACTGCACTAGAACGAACCAACATATCAGCAATTTCTAACGCTTGCTCACCGGTATCTGGTTGGGAAACGAGTAAATCGTCAATATTAACGCCTAAACGGTTAGCGTAGTTGGTGTCTAAAGCATGTTCAGCATCGATAAATGCTGCAGTGCCGCCTTTTTTCTGGCAAGAAGCAATTACTTGCAAGGTTAAGGTGGTTTTACCGGAGGATTCTGGGCCGTAAATCTCAACAATACGTCCTTTTGGCAGGCCGCCGATACCTAGAGCGATATCTAAAGAGAGGGAGCCGGTGGAGATAGCTTCAATATCAGGCTGAGCATTGCCTTCGTCACCCATGCGCATAACAGCACCTTTGCCGAATTGACGTTCAATCTGGCTGAGGGCAGCAGCGAGAGCTTTTTTCTTGTTGTCTTCCATAGGAAAGTCCTTGTTTTAAAGTATTAATAAATGATGACGCGCCTCAAAGAGGAGGAGGCAGGGGATGGGATATATATACCTCGTCTGCCAGGTTTAGAAAAGAGATTTATATGGCTTTTTTCTTACAGCCTTAATATAGCGTTAATCTTTTGGCCTAATTTAACGGTATGATTTAAAAAAATAGACAGATGTGTTTTTTATAAGCATTAAGCGAGGGTATTATGGCTACTAGTCGATCAGATGAAAGAAATCAAAATATTGAGTATGCTGCTGGTTCTTCTCATTTAATTAAAAGTGCATTTGTTGCAAGTAGCAGCGAAAGAGCGTCTGACCCCCGAATGACACAAAGCCAGGCGGTTAACCGTCAGCATCAATATACTGTTACTATTACGCCGCCAGCTGTCTCTATTCAAGACCATCTTTCAGCTTTATTCTCCTATAGAGAAGAAACACCTTTAATGAAAAGCGGGTTTTTCTTGCGTGCAAGTAATGCCTCCTCTTCCTCTAGTAGAAGCGTTCAACCGGGTATCGAATATCAAGAAAAAACTGAATTTTTAAAAGCACACTTTCCATCACTTTTTACAAACGGTTCATTAATAACAGAACCTGTCATTATCATGAAAGATGATGTGGAAAATAAAGATTACGAAGAAAAGCTTCGCCAACAGCCTTCTGATGGCGCAGTCGCGGCTTTTAATAAAAGTGGTTATCTTGTTGTTAAGCATGTCTCTATGAAAAAATGTATTGAGAAATTACTAGCGTTAACGCTAGAACAATTAAAATCCAATGACATTAAAAAGATTTTTGAAGATATTCTAGAAGATACTATTAGTGAGCTTGAGCCTTTTAAATCAGATGACGATATTGTATTAATGGCTTCTGGTCAGTCCTATCTTAGCGCACCGCTGACTCAATCTCTGGAAATCAAATTAGTTGATCCTAATACTAACGCAGCATTAAAAAATAATAAAAGGGTAAAGGATACACCGGTTAAAGCATTTCTGAGTGAGTTGGATCATTTGGTTGAGCTAAATGATCGGAAATCTCAATGTAATCCTGCCCGTTAAAACCGCGCTGTCATTGCGAGCCACCACTGTCATCC
>JBAQCP010000036.1:0-5958 GCA_049294295.1 Gammaproteobacteria bacterium
GGATGACAGTGGTAGCTAACAATCACAGTTGCGCGGTAAAGAAATGACGGCTGTGTTTTTAGGTGACGCAAACTAACACTTTTCCAGTTATATCACTGTCTCTGGTCTAACGCCACGCCATAAATAAAACGTTTCAGCCGCTTGTTCTACCAGCATCCCCAGGCCTTGCACATGCCTTGCATGGTTAAACTCAGCCCATTGTTGAAACGATGTATTTTCTACTCCATACACCATGTCGTAACATAAGGCATCGTTGCGGGTAATGCCATTCGGTAAAGGCAGCGCAACCTGCTGACGGCTAACGCTAGTGCCATTAATAATAAGATCAAATTGATGGCCGGGTAATTCATCCCAGCGTAAGGATGTGATTTTAAATTGGGATGCTAATAACTCAGCTTTTTCTGGTGTTCTATTGGTAATGACGATTTCTTCAGGCTGCTCTTCTAGCAATGAATGCAGCACACCTCTAACAGCGCCACCGGCACCGATAACGAGTATGCGTTTATTCTTTAAATCAATGTGCAGATTTAATTTTAAGTCTCTGACTAACCCAACGCCGTCAACATTATCGCCGTAGTATTCACCATTTTCTTTAAAGCATAAAACATTCACCGCTTGTGCCGCTTTCGCGCGTGCACTGGTTTCGTGCGCTAATTGAAAGGCGATTTCTTTTAAGGGAGCGGTAATGTTCACGCCTTTGCCGCCACGCAGTTTTAAGGCAATCAACGTAGCAGGTAATTGTTCTGCTGTTGTTTCAATTTTTTCATAACTAAATACTTGCTGGGTTTGCGCTGCAAATTGGGCAAATAAAAAGGGAGACCGGCTGTGTGCAACCGGGCTCCCTAATACAGCGTATAAATCCACGCTTATTTCGCTTTGTCTATCGTGCTTTGCATTTGAGTTTGGTCCATTTGGCCAGGGATGTAACTAACGCTGCCTGGTGCTTTGGCATCGGTTTTGCCGATGAAGAAAGCTGGGGTGCCAAATAATTTCAAATCTTGAGCTAATTTGATGTTTGCTTTTAATTGTTCATCAACGCTTTTATCAGCCATATCTTTTTTCAGTTGATCAACGTTTACACCCACTTTTTTCGCAGTTTCTAAAGCTGACTCTTGGGTGAGCGGTTCTTTAGAAATTAATAGAGCATGGCTAAATTCATAGTATTTGCCTTGCTTATTAGCAGCGAGAGCAGCGCGTGCTGCAAATTCAGATAATGGACCGCGAATTGGGAATTCTTTGAAAACAATACGCACATCAGGATTTGCTTTAACAATGCCTTCAATAACAGGTGCCATGTCTACGCAATGTGGACATTGGTAGTCAAAAAATTCAACAACCGTAATTTTACCGTTTGCGTTGCCGGTCATAGGATCATTTTTGCCGTGAAATAAAGGCTCTACAAATTGGCTAGCTGTTTTTTGGGTGGTTTGAATGGTTTTTTCTGCTTCTTGATATTGTTTCTTTTGCATTTCTTGCATGGATTGAACGATCACTTCTGGATTCTTGATTAAGTAATCTTTGACAACGCTTTCAATTTTAGCGCGTTCAGCAGGGGTGACTGAGGTGTCTTGTGCATACGCCGGAACAATGATAGCCGCTGATGCGAGGGCGATAGTCGTTTTGATAAAACGGTTCATGGAGATCTCCTTATAATAACGCATGAATTTTTGTATCTGAGATAATAGCAAACGATTGTAGGGATGGGTAGAGTTGGTTGATGTATGAATATGGTTGTCTTCGTGTATATAACTGTCATTCCCGCGCGAAGGCGCGGGATCCAGGACAGGGGTGAGTCAATCAGATGGCTTGAGGTTAAGCAAAAAAAGCTTTTTTGAAATATTTTTTACAACATTACGATGTTGCAGTGCTCTGGATCCCGCGCCTACGCGCGGGACGACGAGGAATTTTGATTAACCGGACAGTAGTGCGCCTGTGCGGGAATGACAGTTGTTTGGTATCAGGTGTCATTGATATGTGAGCCGCCACTGCGCAATTTTATTTTTTCTTTCTTCTATCAATTTGTCAGCTAATTTTTTATCAGTATATCCTTCCGCAATTAATGCTTGAACATCAACTGATCTTGCAATATTTGCACATTCAATTAACCATTCACTATTAAATTGGATGTCTTTGCTGATAGCAATAGCGTTGCAAGCAGTTAAAAAGTCTCGAAATCGCACATCACGTCTATAGATATCCAACGCACTTAACAATTGTGATAATTCTTCTGCAGTCAGTTCTTTCACTTTCAACGCTGTTGTATGATGCAAAGCCGTTAACCCCGCCAACTCTTTAAACGCCTGCGGCGCACGATATCGTTGACAAACATCACTAATCGCTTGTTTCGCATTGGGTAATGCGTGCAAAAGTGCGGCAAAACGAATAGCCGCATCAGGTGTGATTTTTGCAGCGGCTACTAATGCTTGCATGCCGGCATCAGACATTGATAAATCAGGAAATAAAATAGGCAACGCACCACATTGATCTAACACTTCAAAAAACTGTTCAGGATTCTTTTCGGTTAATGCTCGCTCCAACTCTTTCCAAACTCGTTCCGCAACTAATGCATTAACTTCCCCATTTTGAACCATGTCCTGCATTAAGCGATTTGTTTCAGGTGCCACCTTAAAACCTAAATAAGCATACCGTGCTAAAAAGCGACCTAACCTTAAAATGCGTACAGGATCTTCTAAGAACGCATCAGACACGTGCCGTAAAACCCTTGCGTCTAAATCGCGTTTCCCATGATAGGGATCAATGAGTACGCCTTCTTCACTTTCAGCCATCGCGTTAATGGTTAAATCACGACGCAATAAGTCTTCCTCTAGCGTCACATCTGCTGAAGCATCAAATTCAAACCCCTGATAACCCGGTTTGGTTTTGCGTTCCATACGAGCAAGGGCGTACTCTTCCCGCGTCTTGGGGTGTAGGAAAACGGGGAATTCTTTGCCCACCTGCTGGTAGCCTCGCGCCAACATATCTTTAACAGACGCGCCAACCACGACCCAATCTTTTTCCTTAATAGGCAGTCCAAGTAATTTATCGCGAACAGCGCCCCCGACAAGATAGATTTTCATGTACTATATAGCCCTCAATGCAGATAACGAACAGAAGCATGCAAACATTAATAGAAGATAAGCAAAATGCAAATAGACGCGGTCTAGTTATTTCCTATTTCGGGAATAGTGTGTCAGTTGAAGCCGATGATGGGCAAGTGTTTCCTTGTCATTTGCGTCGTAATCAACCGTTACCGGTCGTCGGTGATCATATTATCTGGCAAATGGGTGCAGATAACACGGGTGTGGTGATTAAGATAGAGCCGCGGAAATCAGTTTTGGCGCGCGGCGTGATGCATGGCAAGGCCAAGCCTATGGCCGCTAATGTCGATTTAATGGTCATCGTGATGGCGCCGCCCCCCATTTTTTCAGAGCATTTGGTTGATCGCTATTTGGTCGCAGCTGAGCTTTTGAATATTCAACCTATCTTATTGATTAATAAATCAGATTTATTGGATGAGGCAGCATTGGCTGCCGTTCAGCGCCGCTTAGATCGGTATCGAAAAATTGATTATCCCGTCTTGTTAACGAGTGTCAGGAAAGATGAAGGGATAGCTACACTGACTGACTCTTTCAAGGGCAAGCTCTCTGTATTAGTGGGCCCATCAGGCGTTGGTAAGTCTTCTTTGATTTCACGCTTAGTGGATGAAGCCATCCGTGTGCGTGAAGTGTCTCCTAGAGGGACGGGTAAGCACACTACCACGGCGACAAAGCTCTACCATCTCCCTTCTGGTGGTTATGTCGTCGATTCGCCTGGGTTAAGAGACTTTAGCTTATGGACTATTACCCGAGCGGAAGTTTTACAGGGGTTTAAAGAATTTAAGCCGTATTTAACTGGCTGTCGCTTCCGCGATTGCCAACATTTAGTTGAGCCAGGCTGCGCTTTACTTTCCGCCGTGCAAGATGGCAAAATCGACCCAGAACGATTTGCCAATTATCTGGTCCTAATAAAAGAAGCAAAATGAATACACACATGACATTACCTCAACCGTTACGCCGTCTCCGCAGCTTTGTTCGTCGAGACAGCCGCATTACGGATGCGCAAGAACGCGCTTATGCTAACCAATGGCCGTCATTTGGTCTTAATCTGTCTGATGGGTTGCTAGATATAGATAAGCTCTTTGGACGCCTTGCACCTAGACGTTTAGAAATTGGTTACGGCATGGGGGTGTCTTTATTGGCGGCGGCTAGTGCTTATCCTGAGATGGATTTTATTGGTGTGGAAACACATAAGCCTGGAGTCGGAGCGTTAATGTCTGGTATTGAAGCGGCAGGTCTTACCAACTTGCGTACTTTTCACGGGGATGTCATCGATATTTTGGCCAACTGCGTACCTGATGCAAGTTTAGACAGCATACAAATATTTTTTCCAGACCCTTGGCAAAAACGCCGTCACCATGCGCGTCGCCTAGTGCAGGCGGATTTCATCAAAAAAATAATCGAAAAAATAAAACCAGCAGGCCAATTGCATTTAGCGACAGATTGGGAAGATTATGCTAAACAGATGATGTTGGTGTTATCTACTGAGACGCAATTAACAAATGCGGCCGGTAAAGATCAATTTGCGGAGCGATCTCCGTATCGTCCGATTTTAAGTAAGTTTGAAAAAAGAGCGCACCAAGAAGGAAGAGGTGTGTGGGATTTGCAATTTTATAGGTAATCAATGAATGCATTACATTCGCTCTATTGTTACATTTGTCATATTAGCTGTTTTGTTATCTGGTTGTGGTTCTGTGTTTTTACAAAAATACCAATATATTCCTCCCAAAAATGAGATGGATAAGCAATGTGTGGCGCGCTGTGTGCCTGCGCAAAATTATTGCTCTAGTATTTGTCGTCTTAAAAATCCACGCTGCTATGCAAGAGCGGATCAACGCACGAATACGGCCTTTGAACGTTATCAAAAGCAGCAAATAGCCGATGGTAAAGCCATTGTTAAAACGAAGCGTGCTTTTGCAGACGATGCTCGTTGTCGTGATGCTTGTCATTGCATTACCGCCTACAATACTTGTTATTCTGCTTGTGGTGGCGAGGTTATTCCGCTGCAATAAATAGACAAAAATATTGCATTGCAATAAGCTGTTACGATTAAATAAAAGGATGAGATGATGGCTAAAGGATTATTAAAAATACTTCTTACTGCAACGACTGCCGCTGTTGCATTCAATACTTATGCCGTGGGCCCAGGATTTTACATGGGGGTGATGACAGGCCCTGCAACCAATAACGGTGGCACGGTGTATGTGCAGCCAGCGCCAGGCTCCACCACCTTGGTTCAGGCGAATCCTAGATCTAATCAATGGGGTTCCAGTATTTATCTTGGCAATAAAATTAATCAATATGCATCGATTGAAGGCGGCATCAATTATTTTTCTACCATCCAATACAGCACTAAAAATAATGTACAAACTTGTTCTGGATTATCTGTGCGCAATCGTGATTTGCATATCGTTGGTAAGGGTGAGTTTCCTCTTAGCGATTTTAGTATCTTTGGTAAAGCGGGTGTTGCGGTTGTTTATCAAACAGTATCCGGTGGATTCAATACAGGTATTAACGGCCAATGCGGCAAAAACCAATATACCAATAAATTTAGCCCCACATTTAGCATCGGTGCTGGTTACGATTTATCGCAGAGCTGGGTGGCGGATGTTTCTTGGACGCGCATCCTGGTGGGTGGTCAATCCAGTAGCGTGGATTTCTTAGGGTTTGGTATTTCTTATCACTTCACTGATCGATATTGCGGTCAGTTCTTGTGTGATTGATTTTGATGGGCGCGCCGTCATTGCGAGCCACTACTGTCATTCGAGATCCGAAACCACCGGCTATGCCGGTGCGAATAACAAGGGCATTGCCATGTAAGCATTGAAACGGAGCTGGTAATAAGTTTCACTCCAATTGGACC
>JBAQCP010000037.1:0-4918 GCA_049294295.1 Gammaproteobacteria bacterium
GGATGACAGTGGGTGGTTGCAGAAAGACAGTGGATGGTTGCGGGATGACAGTGGGTGGTTGCAGGATGACAGTGGGTAGCTCGAGATGACGTTAATACAACCGTTACCACTTATAAATCGTCATGAAAAGCCGGCCTATTTCTTTTACCTTTATCTTCATCTTCTGAAAAGTTAACGCTTGGTGCCTGAGGTACTTGCTGAAAAAATCTCCCTATTCGACTAGCCACACTATCCCATAAACTGGGTGCGACTGAGATTTTAGAAAAACCCTCTAACCTCAGCTTCACCTCATCCAATAACAATCTCAACTTATGAAATGTACTATTACCAGACAACCCTCTTTTCGTTGAAAAAAACTGATGAAAGGGATTGTTTTTATCCTCAATGATGGCTGTTAATTCATCTTTAACTTTATGCAACCGATCACCTTCAAAATGGCGGCTAGCATCTTGAATAAGGTCAAACATATCGTCTTTTTTGTGCTTTAATAACTTGCACTGCAGAGCACCCAACACGCCAAGATCAATCAACCCATAAATTAATTCTGTCGTTTGTGACGTTAAAATAGCATTGTATAAATTCCAACTAGACCCTGGCATATATTCATAAGGCAAGGTTAAATGAGCGAGTGCTACTTCTGATGAACCAGCCAACTCTTTCAACATAAACAAGTAATCCAATGCTAATTCTTTTTCATTTTCAGGTTTAGTTGCTAAAAGAACAAAGCTGTAAGGCTTTCCGACTAGGCTAGTCGGAGCTAAGACACGATTAAAAATGTCTTCAGCTGACATCTTTTTATCGTTAATATCTAGCAAAATAAAGTTAAACGTCGCAGACAATTCCTTATCTTGGTAACCAGCAACCAGATTAGCAAAACTAAATGGTGGTTTTTCTATTGGGCTAGAAAGGCATAGCAAATCTAGGCGCTCTTCAGGTGCAAGACTCGGCTCAGACAAGGCGTTTAATACCGATTGCACATCCTTCATGCTCGGCAACTCTTTAATCGATAGAAGCAATAATTGCTGAATATGATCATATTGTTTTTGAAAACGAGTATTCACGGGCTGCCCTTCATTAATCTATTACCTTGTATTCTTTCATTAACTCAAAAAACAGTCTGCCTTCTTCCGTATTACTTTGGTAGTAATATATTTGCAAATAATTTTTGAGAACATACTCGTATTTGGAGCCCGCCAGTACCGACAAAATAGCCTGCTGGCGTTGCTGATCAAGCACATTATTTTTTTGGCAGCCTTGAAACAAAATGGCCGCTAAAATTTCAGCTTTTGACGCTTTTCTAATAGCATCGCCTTGTTTAAAGCTATCAATACAAAGATGTAAAGCTCTATCTTTATTCCATTCTCGCCAACGATTAAAATAATTGATCGCCAGTGTTTTTGAATAATGAATAGATTTTTCATCTTTATTGATTTGTACTAAAATTAAAAAAAACAAAGCAGGAATCGTGGCTTCAACATTAGCCCAAGAACAATTGCCACTGATTTGTGCGTCTACCTTTATCTCAGTCACAGGCTGAAGGCCAAGCACTTTATCTAGCTCTTGATTAATAAATTCATCTGACTGCTTCACATAAATTAAGCTTTTTAGAAAGTCTTTAGTTAAAGCTTCCTTACGCGTAATACGATAAATCATGACATTATCGTATAAACGACTATCTTCTCGTCTATCACACTTTACCCACAAATCGCCAAATCGAATAAATGTAATAGCATGACCTTCATAGCCAACAGGAATAATACAAGGATCTTGCTCTACCAACTGGTCAATTTCCTGAATATGTTTAGCTAAATTTACTTGATATTGCTGGAATTTAATTAAACGCGCTGCGCGCTGCATAATTTGAACGATCGTTTGTGATAACGAAGAGTAACGTCTTAGATTTCTTGCAGCAAAATGGTTTTGAAAATGGAATAAAGAATCTGAAATTAGCCCTAAGGTAATTTCTAAAAAAAACCCTTCAAAATCGACATCAACATATTTGTTATCAGGCGTCACAATGTCAACATTGCCGACTAACTCAAACATATGGCCCAATAATTTAGTATTGATATAATCATCTGCAAATACTTGATCTGCCCCATGACTAATTAATAAACGTTTTAAATCTAATTGACGACGAAGCGTAGGCATCACCAAGACAGGTTGGCCTGCTAAGTTATAGGCATTCGGATTAGCCCCGTTTTTTAGTAACAACTCACACAACTCAAGATTATTATTTTCAACTGCCCAATGCAGTGAGATGGCACCTGTTACATCTTGCAAATTGGGATTGGCACCTTGCTCCAACAAAAACTTACTCATTTTTACACTATCAACAATGGCCGCCTCAACCAAGGGAGTGAAGCCATATTCATCTAACGCATTAATATCTTCGTGACGCAGCATTTGCTGTGTTGTATGCAAATCTTGTTGGATGATTGCATCTGCTAGCGTCGGCATCATTAAGATCCGTATGGGGTAAGTTTAGGTGTAAATTTGGGCGCATTTTGCGGTTGGTATTTGCGCTCGTAATTATTTTTCAATTCATTACGATCTGCAGGATTGGTGTCTGCTATATTTTCATTAGGCAAGTCATTCACTTGTCTATCGCGGCCACTGAACTGTGCTTTTTCGCTTAATAATGGGTGTGCTTTATAATTAGATTGTTCCGCCATGCCGTGGCGATAATCTTTTAAATCAATTTTTCCGTCTTTTAACGCCTGACGTTCGTCTCTTAATGTTTTTTGTTTTTTTACTTTTGTTTCATGCAAATTTTTATTAACCACAAGCAACCGTCTAATTTCATCAGGCGGTAACATATCATCACGCGATTGATCAGCACGAATGAAATCGCGGAATTCAATCTGGCCGCTATTGCTGCCAGTCCCTTCCGTTTCTTCCCCATTCTGCTGTATCGTTTTAATTGTTAATTTATCGTTGGGCATTATGCGCCTTTTTACTATACAAATAGCAATTTAATCACTAGTTTATTATAGCATAAGGTCGCGGTAAACCTGAATATTGGCCGGTTTACCGCGTTGCGCTTAAGAGACAATTTTATCCAGTTCGTCAGCCAATTCAGGTAAAATAGTAAATAAATCACCAACTAAGCTATAATCTGCCGCCTGGAAGATAGGAGCATCTGGATCGTTATTAATGGCAACAATGACTTTACTGTCCTTCATACCGGCTAAATGTTGAATAGCACCGGAAATTCCAACTGCGATATAAAGATCAGGCGCAACCACTTTACCAGTTTGTCCTACTTGATAATCATTAGGCGCAAAACCGGCATCAACCGCTGCTCGGGAAGCCCCAATCGCAGCGCCTAAACGATCTGCAATTTTTTCTAATAATTTAAAATTCTCAGCACTTTTTAATCCGCGCCCACCAGAAATAATAACTCTAGCAGCGGTTAATTCAGGACGCGCTGAGACTGTTAATTCTTGCCCAATAAAACGAGATAAATTATTGGTAGCGACATAAGATACTTTTTCGATTACCGCACTGGGCGCTGTATTTGGCTTGGCTGATTTGAAAGTGGTTGTACGTATGGTTAATACTTTAATTTTTTCGTCGGTCTGTACGGTTGCCATCACATTACCAGCATAAATGGGTCGTACAAATGTATCTGGCGTTATGATTTGTACAACATCACTCAACATACATACATCTAATAATGCAGCAGCTCTCGGTAATATGTTTTTACCGAATGTCGTCGCACCCATTAAAATGTAATCGTATCCCTTACCTATCTCTGCAATGAGAGGCGCCACCGCTTCTGCTAATTGATGTTGGTAAACCGCATGATCGGCTAATAACACTTTCTTGACAGACGGCAAACAAGCGGCTTGCTCAGCAATGGCTAGACAATTTTCACCGGCTATTAGCACATCAATTTCCTGACCTAATTCTAATGCCGCAGTCAATGTATGTAAGCTTGCTGATTTTATTTGTTTATGGTCATGCTCTGCTATCATTAATATTTTCATTAGATCACCTGCGCTTCATTTTTTAAACGTTGCACTAAATCATTTACGCTATCGACGCGTACACCTTGGCGACGTTTTTCAGGCATCGTTACTTTTAACGTTTTTACTCGAGCGGTTAAATCTATATTTAAGGTATCACCTGGGATGATATCTATCGTTTTACGTTTGGCTTGAACAATATTAGGTAAAGAAATATAGCGTGGTTCATTTAAACGTAAATCTGTTGTCACGACAGCCGGTAATGTTAACGATAGTGTTTCTAAGCCCCCATCAATTTCTCTGGTGACTTGAATATGATCTTGTTGACATTCTACTTTAGAAGCAAAAGTGCCTTGCGGCCAATTTAATAAACCAGCTAGCATTTGACCGACTTGATTATTATCTGTATCGATGGCCTGCTTGCCTAAAATAACTAATTGGACATTTTCTTTTTCTATTATTTGTTTCAGTATTTTGGCAGAAATAAGCGGCTCTAATACATGATCCACTTTGATTAAAATAGCACGGTCTGCACCCATCGCTAATGCTGTTCTTAATACTTCTTGTGATGTTTCTGCGCCCATTGAAACGGCAATTATTTCCGTAAGTATCCCTTTTTCTTTTAACCGTAGCGCTTCTTCAACGGCAATTTCATCAAACGGATTCATAGACATTTTAACATTGGCGGTTTCCACACCAGATCCGTCAGATTTAATTCTAACCGTTGCTTTGTAATCAATGACGCGTTTGACGGCCACTAATGCTTTCATTGCGTTTCTCCCTGTTGCTCCATTTCAATTAGCAAATCATAGCATTGTGATGCGTTGGCTGTCATTGTTGAAACGAGCCTGGATAAAGTCACTACCGTCATTGCGAGCTACTACTGTCATTCCCGCGAAAGCGGGAACCCATTTCAAACATACAGCAGAAGTATCGTTATAAATGGG
>JBAQCP010000038.1:0-1744 GCA_049294295.1 Gammaproteobacteria bacterium
GATTCCCGCTTTCGCGGAAATGACAGTGGTGGCTCGCAATGAACGATAGTGGAACAACCTCGCCTAAAGTTGGCCACCCGTTAGTTTGCCTGTGGCGGCATCAATAAATCCTGCACCCTCACCCCAACCAACCAAAGCAGCGCAAAATAACCCAGCACCGCTACCGACAATAACTCCAACAAACGTGTCGCCCGCCAAATAGCATTTTGCTCCATCCAAACACTAAGATCACCCGCGCCCCACCATAACCACACAGCCAAGAAACTATTCACTGCAACTAACCTCAACGTAAACAACATCCATCCCTGACGCGGCTGGTAATGCCCCCGCAATCTTAAAAAATAAAACAAAAAGCCCGCATTCAAGATAGCAGCCAACGAAGTCGCTAAGGCAATTCCACCGTGCTTAAGCGGATAAATAAGCGCTAGATTAAAAATCATATTGGCAACCATCGCAATCACACCAATCCGAACGGGTG
Organism: Gammaproteobacteria bacterium; assembly: GCA_049294295.1. GTDB lineage: Bacteria > Pseudomonadota > Gammaproteobacteria > DSM-16500 > DSM-16500 > Aquicella. The sequence continues at coordinate 479 of JBAQCP010000038.1, forward strand.
TACGCATATCTTGCTTCGCATAAAAACCTGATGCTAATATTTTTACCAACATAAATGGTGCAATACCCACTGCAAATGCAGACAAACTCTGCCTCGCCATCAAAACAGAATGGGCATTGAATTTACCGTATTGAAATAGCGTGCTTAACATCGGACCAGATAATACTGATAACACTACAGCTGCAGGCACACCAACTAACAAGACAGCGCGTAACGCCCAGTCCAACGTGAGTGAAAAAGAAGTATCCGACTGTGCAGCATGATGACGTGATAAATGCGGCAAAATAACAGTTGAAATAGCCACACCAAACACACCTAACGGGAACTCCATCAAACGATCGGAATAATAAAGCCAAGAGACGCTGCCGACAGCAAGCAAAGAAGCAAACACGCTATCAACTAACAAATTAATCTGACCAACGGACACACCAAATAAAGCTGGCACCATCAAGGTCAACACGCGGCGCACTCCTGGATCACGAAAATTGACGCGCGGCCTAGGAAGTAAGTGCATCATTTTTAAAAATGGAATTTGAAAAAATAACTGCACGATACCTGCCGCAAACACACCCCATGCTAACGCAATAATAGGCGTGGCAAATTGTGGAGAAAGCCAAAGAGCCGCTGAAATCATAGAAATATTCAGAAATACGGGAGTAAACGCTGCTACCCAGAATTTACTGTAGGTATTTAAAATGGCGCCTGAAAAAGCCGTTAACGAAATAAAAAATAAATAAGGGAAGGTAATACGTAACATGGTAACAGCTAAATCAAAACGAGGACCTGATGTATCAAAACCTGGTGCAAATAATCTCACAATAAGAGGAGCCGCAACGACACCGATAATCGTCACGCATAATAATGCCGCACCTAAGGCACCCGACATGGCGTCAATAAAACGTTTTATTTCTTCTTTGGAATTTTGTTTTTGATATTCCGCCAGCACTGGCACAAACGCTTGCGAGAACGATCCTTCAGCAAATAGACGACGCATGAAATTAGGAATTCTAAACGCAACGGAGAAAGCGTCAAAGGCAGCACCCGCACCAAATATATTAGCAGTCACCATGTCGCGCATGAAACCGAACACTCGAGAGACCATGGTCATGCAGATAACAACAGAGGTGGATTTGACTAGACTCTTACTCACGGCTGGATGGGTCCTTTGTTTTTGGGTTTAGTGGGGAATGTTAGCATAGGAATATGGGGGAGTCGCGTAGTTGTAGAGAAGCATGGGCACTCATTGCGAGCTACTCACTGTCATCC
>JBAQCP010000039.1:0-2679 GCA_049294295.1 Gammaproteobacteria bacterium
GCAAAAGATTTGCCGGGCTACATTTACTTCACCACATACTGAGCAACAGGCGCAAAAGACGTCCTATGCACTCGACTAATCCCATGCTGACGCAACGCCTCCACATGCTTAGCCGTCGGATACCCCTTGTGCCCTTCAAACCCATACTGCGGATATTTTTTATGCAACATCACCATATAACGATCGCGAAGCACTTTAGCCACAATCGATGCCGCACTAATAGCCGGCTCCAATAAATCACCCTGAATAATCGCCCTGGCCTCACAAGCAAATAAAGGCGCACGATTACCATCAACTAATACCAATTTAGGCGCTATCGTTAATCCAGTAACTGCTCGCTGCATAGCCAATAAACTCGCCTGCAAAATATTGATCTCATCAATCTCAGCAACCGTGGCCCGTGCAACAGACCAGGCTAGCGCATGTTGCCTAATGTCCAAAAACAATTTATCACGCTGTTTTTCTGTCAGCTTTTTAGAATCAGTCAACCCTTTAATCGGTTTATTGGGATCTAAAATAACAGCAGCAGCAACCACAGGCCCTGCAAGTGGGCCGCGGCCAGCTTCATCAACTCCGGCTATACACTCAGCTGATAGATTCCACATGGGCATCATCCTTATGTCCAATTACAGGTCTTTCTAATACACGACGAACAACAAAACGTGGGCGTTTTCTAACTTCTTGATAGATGCGGCCAACGTATTCGCCAACAATGCCTAAACCAAATAATACGATACCGATTAAGAAGAACATAATCGCAAATAAGGTAAAGAGACCTTCAACTTCAGGACCGAGCACTAATCGACGTAAGAACAAGAACACCACAAATGCAAAACTACAAAGAGAAATTAACAACCCTATCATTGTAAACACTTGCAGAGGAAATACGGAAAAGCCGGTCACTAAATCGAAGTTATATCGAATTAATTTATATAAGTTGTAGCTAGACGTACCAGCACTACGCTCAGCATGTGCAACGCCCACTTCGGTTGGGTTAGACGCGTAAGTTAACGCCAACGCAGGAATAAAGGTGGAGGTCTCACCAGTAGAAGCCATCAGATCTACGATGTCGCGACGGTAAGCGCGCAACATACAACCTTCATCTTCCATTTTTAACTTAGGCATCATCCACTCGCGTAGATTGTTATGCCACTTGGATACTTTTAAACGCCAGAGAGAATCTTGACGATTTTGACGATGGGTATTGACCACATCATGACCTGCTTCAATCGCAGCCACTAACTTATGAATTTCTTCAGGTGGGTTTTGTAAATCCGCATCCATTGTGATAACAATTTGACCACGCACGCGCTCAAAACCAGCCATAATGGCCATATGCTGACCAAAGTTACCGTTAAAATCGATGATACGAATTTGCTCGGGACGACGATTATGCAATTCTTGCAGCATCTCACCAGACTTATCTGTGCTACCATCGTTCGTTAGAATAATTTCGTAAGTTTTGCCTAATTTATCTAGAGATTCTGTTAAACGGGTATACAATTCTTCTAGCACTTCTTGTTCATTATGAACAGGAATAACTATGCTAATATATGGATTCTGCATTGAGTTGAGCCTTTTTTATTTTGGTTGCTTAGCATTATATGAATATTAAAACGATACGCGCTATCTTTTCTCGCTTTCAGAAAGCGAATCCTCACCCGACGACTGAGCTAGTTTATCACAGTCCGTTTGAGTTATTAATTGCTGTCATGTTATCTGCCCAAGCAACTGATAAATCTGTCAATAAAGCGACGGAAAAACTTTTTCCTATCGCCAATACGCCCGAAGCCATTTTTAATTTAGGCGAAAAAGGCTTGAAAGAATACATTAAAACCATAGGGTTGTATACAAATAAAGCAAAAAACGTGATTACCACCTGCAAGCTTTTAATTGAGCAATTTAACTCCACTGTGCCGGATAATAGAGAGGCACTGGAATCACTCCCCGGTGTTGGTCGAAAAACAGCCAATGTTGTTTTAAATACCTACTTTGGCCAACCAACGATGGCGGTCGATACCCATATTTTTCGAGTCGCTAATCGAATTGGTTTAGCGCACGGCAGCACACCGCTTGCTGTCGAAAAACAATTAATTAAGAACATCCCAGACGAGTATATACATGATGCACATCATTGGCTGATTTTACACGGGCGCTATGTTTGCGTTGCACGTAAACCGCACTGTCCTGACTGCATCATTCGTGATTTATGTGAATATCCTGATAAAACGGTAGCCAAATAATGTATACAGACAACCGCGACGCCTATCGCCAAGCTTTTTTTGTCGCTTGGGATAAATATAAAAAACAACAAATGTTGACTCCTGTTGAAGGGCAATTAGTTGAGATTATTTTAGTTCATCCTGAATATCATGCCTTACTTGAAAAGCCTAAAAGCTTTGAACAGCAAGAATTTAGCTTGGAAGAAAATCCTTTTTTCCATATGAGCTTGCATGTGGCGATTAGAGAGCAAGTACGTATGAATAGACCCGAGGGAGTGACCGCCATTCATCAAGCAATCGTCACTAAATTGGGTGACCCGCATGAAGCAGAGCATGCCATGTTGACTTGCTTAGCACAGATGCTGTGGCAGGCGCAGCAGAGTGGTGAGATGGGAAGCGAGGCAGTTTATTTAGATAATTTGAGGAAATTGGCGATATAGCCCACCGACTGTCATCC
>JBAQCP010000040.1:0-2344 GCA_049294295.1 Gammaproteobacteria bacterium
GGCGGGTACCGCCTTCGCGGGTATGACATGGATATCCCTATCAACAACACCCTCATTCTATGACATAATGCGGCACCCCGATCGCGATGGAAAATATATGACAACGAATTCATTAAACCCAGCTCAACAAGCAGCTGTGCAAGCCCCTTTAGGGCATCAATTAGTATTAGCTGGTGCTGGCAGCGGTAAGACTCGCGTATTAACCCACCGATTTGCATGGCTCGTCGATGTGGAAAAAATTTCCCCGCACAATATCTTGGCGGTGACGTTTACCAACAAAGCAGCGCATGAGATGCGCTCACGTATTGAGCACATGGTACAAACACCCGCGCGTTCATTATGGGTCGGTACCTTTCACGGTTTATCTCATCGTTTATTGCGTGCGCATTGGCAGGAAGCGGGCTTACCGCAATCATTTCAGATTTTAGATTCTGATGATCAACAACGCATGGTGAAGCGAGCGATTCAGGCATTGAATTTAGATGATGATCGTTTTCCGCCAAAAGACGTACAGTGGTTTATTAACGCACAAAAAGAAGAAGCGAGATTACCACATCAAGTCCAAACGCGAGATTTTCATGAGCAAACCTTAGTTAACATTTATTCTACTTACCAAGAAGCATGCCTACGTGCCGGCGTCATCGATTTCACCGATCTACTTTTAAAAACTTATACCTTATTGCAAACCAATGCAGAATTACGCGCTCATTATCAATCACGCTTCCGCGCCATTTTAGTCGATGAGTTTCAAGATACTAATGCATTGCAGTATGCATGGCTTAAGTTATTAGCCGGCGAGAAAAATGCCATGATGATTGTTGGTGATGATGATCAATCTATTTATGGCTGGCGTGGTGCGAAGATTGAAAACATTCACCGCTTTTCAAAAGATTTTCCGGGTGCGGTCACCATACGATTAGAACAAAACTATCGTTCGACAGGTACCATTTTGAAAGCTGCGAATGCATTAATCGAACAAAATGAAGGGCGCTTAGGTAAAAATCTATGGACTAACGGGCAAGATGGCGATCCGATCACCGTCTATGCTGCATTTAATGAAACAGATGAAGCATTTTTCATCGTCAATCGTATTAGAGAATTAAAACAAGAATACAACTTACGCGACATGGCTATTTTATATCGCTCCAATGCTCAATCGCGGGTCATTGAAGAAGCGTTAATGCAATTTGGTATTCAATATCGCGTATACGGTGGCTTGCGTTACTTTGATAGACAAGAAATTAAAGATGCATTGGCTTATTTAAGATTGCTGGCTAACCGATCGGATGATGCAGCATTTGAACGTATTGTAAATACACCGACGCGTGGCATAGGGGATAAAACACTAGTCGCGATTCGAGAATATGCGCGTGCAAATAGCCAAACACTATGGGATTCGTTAAATCATTTGATTGCTAACAAACATTTTGCAGCAAGAGCAGAAACTGCATTGCAATCGTTTGTTAATTTAATTGAAAGTATGGCTGAACGTACAGCTGACTTAAGCTTACATAAACAAGTTGAGCATACCCTATATTCCAGCGAGCTCATTGAGCATTATCGAAAAGAAAAAGGCGAGAAGGGTTTAACGCGTATTGAGAACTTGGAAGAATTAGTGAACGCGGCACATCAATTTTCACAAGATGGCGCGCCAGATGATATGCCGCCATTAGCAGCATTCTTAGCTTATGCAGCGCTTGAATCAAGCGAAGAACAAGCAGAACTTTACGAAGATGCGGTGCAATTAATGACGCTGCACTCTGCTAAAGGATTGGAATTTCCTATTGTGTTTTTATCCGGCTGTGAAGAAGAATTATTTCCACATTTTAGATCTATGCATGACCCTAAAGCATTAGAAGAAGAAAGACGGCTTTGCTATGTGGGCATGACGCGAGCGATGAAAAAATTATTCATGTCATACGCAGAAGTAAGACGTTTGTTTGGTAAAGAAGCTTATCATCGGCCTTCTCGCTTCTTGAGTGAAATTCCTAATGAACTAATTCAGGAGACACGTTTTAGAACGAAGGTATCCAGACCACAAGCTATTCCTAATTCCTATGCACCAACTGCTCAAGGCAAGTTTAGAGTAGGTGAAGAAGTACAACATAAAATTTTTGGAGAAGGAACGATTTTGGATTGTGAAGGGGATGGAGAGGATATGAAAGTGAGAGTTAGATTTGCTAAGGTTGGGACTAAAGTCTTAATTGCTAGTTTTTTAGAGAAGAAGTAAAGTTAGCCTTCACTGCTAAACCCTGGTGCAACCTGAAGCACCAGGGGTATCAACCACCACCGCCATTCCACATCACCCTACTGTCATCCTGAGCCGCCACCCCTACTGTCATCC
>JBAQCP010000041.1:0-3640 GCA_049294295.1 Gammaproteobacteria bacterium
GGATGACAGTAGGGGTGGCGGCTCAGGATGACAGTAGGGTCACTCGAGATGACAGTAAGTGGTTCAGGATGACGGTCAACAGCCGCTTAAAAACCGGGATTACTCATATGAAAGAATACTACATCTACCTAATAACCAATTCTAATAAAGGCTGGTCTAGGAAAAAGAAAGATACCCTAATAAATGCTTTTAATTCTGAATGGAAGGATTTGTATCTGGATTTTTATTAACAGTCATTGCTGTTGTCTCATACTTCTGTTGTCATCCCGGGAGACCCCTAACTGCGTTCGGGATGACAGGGCAAATTGCCGGGCTACACGTACTAATTTTTTAGATAAGAAATAAAAATACTTCGCAGCTCAATATAGATACACATCTACATTTTCAGAGTAACAATGAGTCGATTCATTCACCATGATCGATGCTCATTTTTTGATTATCTGCTATAGTTTTTATGACGGGTATTATCGAGACAATATTAATTATTTAAGGAGATACGCATGTCTCTAGTTTCAATCGTTATCGTTTTAATTGTTGTCGGCTTTTTACTCTGGCTAATAAATACTTATATCCCAATGGCTCGCCCCATTAAAACCATTTTGAATGTCGTGGTTATTATTGGTGTTATTTTATGGCTTTTATCATCACTTGGCGTCATTCAAGGGTTAGGTAGTTTCAGATTGAAATAGTCATTTTTTGCTTTATCAACTGTCGTCATTGCAAAGCTTGCAATGACGCCGGTCTCTCTAACTTGCTTCTGATACTATAGCCGCCAATCATAATTATGAGTATCCTTTAAACTGGGCAATTTAAGGATAACGTCATGTACTCGTTATTAAAATACATTTTATTTAAACTAAATCCTGAAACCGCTCACCAGTTGTCCTTAATATTGCTTTCTATTGCCCATAGATTAGGCCTAACTCATTTTTTTAAAACACCAATCAATAACCCTATCATGCTAATGGGCATTTCGTTTCCTAACAAAATTGGCCTTGCTGCCGGCCTAGATAAAAATGCCGATTATCTTTCGGCTCTTGCTTCATTAGGATTTGGCTTCATTGAAGTCGGCACTATCACACCCAAACCTCAAGCCGGCAATCCTAAACCCAGACTCTTTCGTTTAATCAAAGAAAAAGCGCTCATCAATCGTATGGGGTTTAACAATAAAGGCATGGATTATGTCGCTAACCGATTAGAGAAAACGAATTACCAAGGGATTCTCGGCATCAATATCGGTAAAAATAAAGATACACCACCAGAAAAAGCGGTGGATGATTACATCGCTTGCTTCCGCAAACTCTGGAAGTATGCCAGTTACGTAACGATTAATATCTCCTCTCCCAACACACCGGGCCTTAGAGACTTGCACCAAATAGATGCCTTAACGACGCTGCTATCCACCCTTAAAAAAGAACAACTGGCTGTGGCCTCACAAAAATACGTGCCCCTAGTCGTCAAAATTTCTCCTGACCTATCTGAAGAAGCGCTTGCCGATACCGCTGCCGTTTTGCTCGAACAAAAAATTGATGGCGTCATTGCGACAAACACTACGCTAGATAAATCTGCCGTTTCAGGTTCAGTGTTTGCATCAGAAGCCGGCGGGCTCAGCGGTGCTCCACTCAAAACAAGCAGCACCAAAGTAGTAGAAAAGTTAAATCATCTATTAAAAGGCAGTATCCCGATTATTGCTTCAGGCGGCATAATGGATAACCAAGCGATAGAAGAGAAATATCAGGCAGGCGCTTCATTGGTCCAAGTTTATACTGGATTGATTTACAACGGATCTTTTTTTGCTAAATGACCAAATTGTCATCTCCCTGTCATTTTCATGTCAGATTTTATCTATATAATGTCCCCATAATAATTAAAGTGGGGATAATAAAAAATGCTGATTGAGATCAAGCGCCTCAATAAATTAAAAGATGATGAGCTTCGGGCTAGCATTGAACGTGAAATAGCCGAACTTAAGAAGTTTGCTAAGAATTACTCTCATTACACTATTCTCGCCATCGATCAATTTATCAGCAACTATCAATCCACCATAAATGAAACGCTAGATCCTGACTTATTACCTAAAGAAAAACGAGCCATAGAATTCAGGTCTGTGCAAATACTGCTCATAGAGTTGGTGGGGTTAGCAAAATTAGCAGAATTAGAAAAAACACCAAAACTCGTTTTTGGAATACGTGCCCTTAATAGTGTGAAACGCAGTCCTGACAATGACCTACAGTATGATACTGAGAGCTTTAAGCAATATATTTTACATCAAAGTCCGATTCTAAAATCACCATCAGCGATGGTAGAACGTATTCAGCGTGAGCAAAGAAAAGATGTAAATGCTGAGCATTTGGATAAGCTGGATAGAATTGAAGCAGTTATCAAGGAATATAAAAAATCCAACAAAAAAGCCATGAAAGTAGAATTTTTGTCTAAAATCAGTGAATTAAAAGAAAAACTGACAAGCAATAAAGAGCGCGTCCACTTACGCACAGAATTATCATCAGCTATTGATCACCTACAATTGTGTGAAGATAATTACTACAAAAGACCTTTTTTATTATTTTCTTGCTTCTTTAAAAATGCTCAAGAAAACAGCAGCTTACAAGGGTTAATCAATCAAATAAGCAACGTCAGGGACAGTATTGCAGTTAAAGGGGAAATTGCGAGCACCCCTCCCCGCAAACCTAAAAATACGCATTAAATCAATTAACTACAGAAAGATGACAAAATTGTCATCTTTCTGTCATCTTGTTATCAGAAAAGATTCTTATAATGACCCTATAACAAAATAACGAGAACAGTTAGGGGTGGCTATGAGTTGCACTAGATTAGAAGAAGAAAATAGAAAGTTAGAAGAAAATAACAAAATCCTTCTGCAAACCCTTTCTATGTACTACTCTCGTTATAACGCCATTTTTGCAACATTTGTTGATATTTTAAAAGCGTATGAAGACATTATTAAACAACAAACAGCATCGCAAGCAGCAAATCTTCCAACAACCGCAAAAAAATACATCCAGACTTATACCACCAATCAAATTCTAGCTGTATTCACCGCCGTTAATAGCCATGAAATAATTGCAGAAACTACCCGATCGTCTAAAAATCAAGAAGCAATAATTAATCAGCCTGCTGTATTAAAAACGCACATCAACTGGGCTATCGATTTGGAATTAGCCCTGAGTAAAAATCTACCTTCTAATTGTGATTCTAGCCTTTTCCAAAAAGCAAAAAAAGCGGCTGTAAGCACAGAACATGGGCTTGAGTTAAGCTTGCTTAACAATATTAAATCCAATCTGCATCGTTATAAAAATAATAATAAAAGTGCAATCGTTTCAAAAGTATTAGATTGTATAGCTACTTTAAACAGCAAGATACTTAACCACCTAGATACCACAACGTTGGTGGGTGAGTTAGGTGCTAGTATCGAAGAAGCTAAAAAGAGTGAAAATAAATACTATAAAAAGATGTGGTTTTTTGCTGAATCTCGAAAAAATAATAGTTCGCTTAACCCGATATTAGAACAAGCGGCAACTGTTTATGATCAATTTATGAGAAATGCTAGATAGTTCATTTGTCTGGGCTAGAAACTAGCGCTGCCGTCATTGCGAGTAGCGTAGCCCGGCAAATCTTTTGC
>JBAQCP010000042.1:0-3521 GCA_049294295.1 Gammaproteobacteria bacterium
CCGCTACGCTCCATCCAGGCTACACTACGACAAACCCATCCAACTTCAAATCAACTCATTCTTCAACTTTTCCTGAAGCTCAATATCACCCTTAAAATTACGCAAAAACCGCTTAATCTCTTTATGCCAAGCACTGCGTAACCCAGATAATGATAAATGCTCATTAGCCCCATCTAAATCAATAAAAACAGGGCGAGCTTTTTCATCAATCAAGATATTGGTGCTTTTCAAATCACCATGAGTAATTTCTAATTTTAGTAAGCTTTTTAATAGTACCGACACTTTAGTCACCATGGCCGAGACCAGCGATTTATCGTCATGGTGCGCTGTAAAATATTCCCCTATGTCCATGCCAGGAATATATTCAGTCACATAATAAGACTTACCACGAAACCCTAAATATTTATTTTCAATAAACGCGACGGGCTTAGCTGTTCTGACCCCAAACAATCGCATTTTTTGGGCTAAACGCCAAGAAACCAGTGCCCGTGTTGGCCTTAAACAACGGCGTATACGATGCAGCATATTTTTCATGTTATATCGTTTAATCACCAATGTGCGACGATCAAGCTCAACTTTGACAACGGTTGAAGATCGTCCCGCTTTCAACAGATTGGCGCCTTCTACCTGGTCAATAAGAGCATCTGGGTGCTGGAGAAATGCTAAAAATTCAGGCCCGGTATACTGCCTATTATACATGCCATGCGCTTTCCATTTATGCAGGGAAACAAAATCGGTGCAATCACGGAATATCTTCTTCTCAAAACGCTGCCAACGTTGCTCATTGCATTTTTTGATTTCTAAAAATAAGAAAGTGCGATCTTCTGGTTTTAATAACCAACCACGTAATTTTGCATAATATAGAAATAGTTTTTCTTGATAAGCGTCTAAACCAACCCCTAACTGCGCCAAAAACAAAGCGAGATTTTGCATACTGGTTTTTTTGTTTAGCATTTCTGGGAAACGCTGAATTTGATCACCATCTAACGTGTAGATGTGCTTCTCTGTCGCTAAAAAATTCTTTAAATGTGCGTCGTTCTGCATTAACCCTAAGACATGCTGAGTAGCAAGTTCAGTCATCACGGCTTGCATGACCGGCAATAATTCATCAAGACTTTGTCGGTCTAACCATAGTTCTTCTAGGTTTTGTGAATCAAAAATACGCTCAAGCAATACAACCTGTATTCGCTTATCTTCGCTTACGCCTTGATACAAAATACCAGGCGTTGGTACTTTATTTTCAATTAACACTTTAACACCAGCGGCATCTTTTTCGGCATGGCGTTTTGCCCGCTGTGGATCAAAAAATAGCTTAGCGACGACTTGTTTGCCTTCCCAGGTACCAAAAGCAACGATTCTTTTTTTCGGTAATATTCTAACGACACGTTCAGCAATAAAAATTTGATTGCCCATTAAGCCTAGTCTAAAAGGAGAATCAAACGAAAACTTAGCAGATGAAAGCTCACGCCAGCCCACTGTTTTAGTTTGTTGTGATGATTGAACCTCTCCACTAGGTATGGTCATGGTATAATTGTTCCCCACGTATTTTCACCTTTTGCCAAAATTCAGTTTCCGTACAAAAAATCTCGCGTAATGATTTTTCACTATATAGTTTCATAAAGCGATATAAGTCACGCTTGGTTAAGCCGATATCTTTACTGGAAAAATACAAGCCTGCAAGATCTTTAATGATCCAACGCGTTGGCGTCAAGCGGCGTATTTGAGCTCTATGCAGATCAATTAAGGATAATTGAAATGCGGCTTGATGATGCCATAAAAAGTGACAAATATAAAAATCGCGATGATTTATTCCATTTTTATGTAATATTTTAGCAATGCGGGCAACTTCGCCTATCACTTGTTTTTTAAAGGCAAAAGAAGGCGGTGTCGCCGCCCATGTCTTACCTAAATCTTCCAAACTAGTTGCCGGTGTTAAATCTTCCATCAATACGAACGATTCCTGCTTCGCAGGATTAATGCCGCGTTCGCCATAGGCCATCACCTTAGGCGCCGCAATACCCAGCGTTGCTAAGGCTTGTAAGGCAAGCCATTCATTGCGTGCCCCTAATACAGGCAGGCGTAATTGAGCTAGATTTTTAACAATTTCTTTCCAACCTACGCCGCGATGCTGCTTAATAAAATAAGTCTTATCGCCTAATCTGACACGCTGCGTCAAACGGCCTTCTAATGAACGGAATTGCTCGCCGCCCAAGGTCATTAGCTGATCGAATAAAGGCGTTTTTTCAGAAAAGTATGGTCTTAGGCTTTCATCAAGATATAGCACGCCGCCTCCCGACAGATTCAATTAAATCGGCTGCTTTCTCTGACATGCTATATATGTCAGCTGTTTGGGCGAAGGTTAAGCCATTTTGCTTCCATTGTTCCCGCTCGGGGGATAACAACATTGATTTTAATTCAGCATTAAAATCAGATTGGCTAAACGGCGACGATAATACGCGTCCGACATCTGCCTCTAGAATGTAATGAGCATAACCACAAATATCTACGGTTAAGACGGATAACCCAGCCACTAATGCTTCTAATAAAACGGTACCAGTATTTTCATGGTAAGCCGGGTGCAATAATAAGTCGGCCGCTAATAAGAAATCTGGCACATCTGGGCGGCCGCCTAAAAATTGGATGTATTGCTCCACCTGCAAGGTTTTGGCTAACTTTTTAAAACGATCAGGATTATCTTGTCCGACGATCAAAAAGTGGCATTTTGCTTTTAATGCTTGCGGCAAACTTGCTAATCCTAAAATCGCCCTATCTAACCCTTTAGTTTTAAATCCTGAGCCGACCATCAACAAAATAAAATCGTCTTGAGGGATATTTAACGTGTCGCGTAATTTCCGACGAATAGCAGGTGCATTAGGTGGTGCGATTCTATCTTTAGCGATACCTGGTGGAAGCAAATGAAATCTTTCTTTTTCAGTGTGGTAATGATGAATAAAAACCGGCTGCTGCAAGCTAGAAATTAACATGATCTCTGTTTGCTGGCCTTGCTTAAAAACGTCTGCTTCTAATGCCACTAATTGTTTATAACGGGGGAACCATCGATAAAGCTTACTACGCTGCTCTCGCACGCGAGCCTGGTAACACACATCCGCCGCATAGTAGACATCTAAATGTGGCATCTTATTAAAGCCAATGACTAAGTCGTATTGTTCTTTATCTAGCTCCGCTTTTACTTTATGAGCAAAAGCCCGGCTACGAACATGATTACTCCAGCCTTTAACATCTAACAGATGTAGATGAAACGCGGGATTTGTCTCACCTTCCCAATGCATCGTATAAATATGGATATCATGACCACGCGCAAAACAAGCGTCTGCAATACGCATAAAGTCGCGCTGCAACCCGCCGTAGGGGAAATATTTAAAAAGACAAAAGGCTAATTTCATAATTATCGCTTTTCACTTGGACTAATTTTTCTTAAGCTAAGATATTCTGTTTTCATTAAGTGTCGGAACACTGTTATCCTGGCTCTTAGTTGCCATCCCGAGCCGCTACTGTCATCC
>JBAQCP010000043.1:0-2375 GCA_049294295.1 Gammaproteobacteria bacterium
CAAACCCGGATTACGCTTCGCTCCATCCAGGCTACTTTACTATCGTTTGCAGTCTCTTGAGCACTGGTCGAGAGAATGGTGGTAGTCGACACAAAAGCTGACACAAGCATTATCTATGCGTCCTGGGTTATACCTTGCGCTATCCGAACACAATGGTGAGCAATAATGACGTGTACACCCAGTAAAAAGATAACTCATCAATAAGATGATTGTAAGCTTTAAAATAGTTTGCATGATACTTTTCCTTAAGTGCTATTATTTAAGAGTGTTAATATCAATGACAAAACGATACTTCACATCACTTTTTAGCATGCGTTCATAGGCTTCATTGATTTTATTTACAGGAATTAACTCAATATCAGCCCCTAAATTATGCTTACCACAAAAATCTAGCATTTCTTGAGTTTCTTTAATGCCGCCAATTAAAGACCCTGCCAATGAACGGCGTTTGAAAATCAAAGGGAAGGAATTGATAGGTGTTGGCTTTTCAGGCGCACCCACATTGACCATGGTGGCATCTAGTTTTAATAAAGATAAGTATTGATCTAAATTAATGTTAGATGAAACTGTATTAATGATAAAATCAAAATGATTGGCGTATTCCTCAAAGAAGTTAGTTGCTTTGGTATTTACAAAATGTTTCGCACCAAAACGTAGTGCATCTTCTTTTTTATTGTCCGAGGTGCTTAATACCGTTACCACTGCACCCATCGCTGCTGCAATCTTCACGGCCATATGACCCAAACCGCCAAGACCAACAACCGCTACTTGATCACCTTTTTTAATCTTCCAATGTTTTAAAGGTGAATAAGTGGTAATGCCTGCGCATAATAAAGGTGCGGCTTTTTCTAAAGCTATATTGTCTGGAATGCGTAAAACATATTTTTCATCGACAACAATTTGAGTAGAGTAGCCGCCGTACGTTGGTGTTTTTCCATCTTTTTCTACGCCATTGTAAGTATCATTCATGCCTTTCTCGCAATATTGCTCAAGACCCGCTTTGCATGGGCCACATTCACGGCAAGAGTCAACAAAGCAACCAACACCGACTTTATCGCCGATCGTAAAGCCAACGACGCCGGATCCAATCTTGCTAACAATGCCCACAATTTCATGTCCTGGCACTAATGGAAACCGAGAGCCGCCCCATTCATCTTTCGCTTGGTGTATATCAGAATGGCATACGCCACAAAATTTAATATCGATGACCACATCATGTTCTTTGGGTTCGCGGCGTTCTATTTGGAATGGTTTGAGGTCTTCTTTAGCTTGATAGGCAGCATAGGCATTGACGATGGTCATAAATACCTCGATAGAGTTTTTTTAAAATGATCTATATATGTTAGCATAAATAAATACCAGGAGGATGAAGGCATGGATTGGGCGTACGTTCATAGTATCATAGTGTTTATTCAGCATTTTGTGTCTGTTATCGGTGTGGCTATTATCATATCGGGCGTATTTTGGTGTTTAGGCCAATATATCTTTCATATTATGTCGGGTGGCTTTGATACCCAGGGTATTGGAATTAATGGGATTCGTCTGACATTGGGTAGGGTGTTAATTTTAGGTCTAGAGTTTATTGTCGCTGCAGATTTGATAGGCACAACGACGACACCGGATTATTATGCTGTCGGTTTATTGGCGATTATTGTCGTTGTTAGGACCATTTTAAGTTTCTCTATTAATCGCGAATTAATGTCGATTGCTAAGGAGTAGCGATGGAAAAATTTCATCAGGGTTTAGCACCAAAGAAGATATTTTTTTATCGTGTCTTATGGAGCACCGGGCTTGGCACGGCATTTTTATGTGCTGCCTTATTTGTCGGCATGTTGGGGTATCATTTTTTAGAGCACATGTCATGGGTAGATGCTTATGCAAATGCCGCGATGATCTTGTCTGGCATGGGGCCGCTGGTGCCGCTTTCTTCCACGTCAGGGAAAATATTTGCAGGCACCTATGCCTTATTTAGTGGTTTGGTTTTTATCATGGTCATGGGTATTATTTTTGCGCCTATCGTGCACCGTTGGTTCCATAAGTGGCATTTGGATGATAACGCAAAGAGTCGTGGTGGACGTAAGGGGTAGATTTGGTTTGAATTTTCATGTGTTCGATGAGAATGGCGGCTTGGGTTTGGTCGAAGAGTGTTAGTGAGTTAATGGGAGAGCAGGCGCTTAGTAGGTGTATGGCGGCAATTGATAAAAGGAGTTGATAGGAGAGTAGTCGATTCATTTATTCTTCCTGAATAAGGTAATGGTTGTTAATGCGTTAGTTTGGCTCTCGCATTGTCATCCGGAGGAGCGTTTTTTGCGACGAAGGATCTCCATCTATGGCAGCTGTTCCTAGTAACGTAGCCCGGCAAATCTTTTGCCGGG
>JBAQCP010000044.1:0-9125 GCA_049294295.1 Gammaproteobacteria bacterium
GGATGACAGATGTAGCAATCAGGGTGACACTTGCCGCCTTTGTACATTCACCTCAACAACATATAATGATAAAATATCCAGATTCCATCCAGCTATCCCAACATGAAAAAGGATATTTCATGCACGATATTGCTCCTTTAATCTATGATTTGGCCGTTATGCTCGGCCTTGCCAGTATCGTTATCGTCATCTTCCAACGCATCAAGCAGCCCATTGTTTTAGGTTACTTAGTGGCCGGTATGGTCATTGGTCCCTACACACCGCCTTACGGCTTAGTAAGCGATGTTGAAAATATCAAAATTTTATCTGAACTCGGTGTTATCTTTTTAATGTTCTCTTTAGGGTTAGAATTCAGCTTCCAAAAACTGACTAAAGTCGGTTTTTCAGCTTCTGTGATCGGTACAATAGAAGTTGTCTTGATGGTTGTCATTGGCTTTTCTGCAGGATGGTTTTTAGGTTGGTCGTATTACGATTGTTTATTCTTAGGTGCCGCATTATCCATTTCTTCCACGACTATCATTATTAAAGCGATTGAGGAATTACATTTAAAAACCAAACGCTTTGCAGAAATCATTTTTGGTACATTGGTGATTGAAGATTTATTGGCAATTTTATTGTTAGTCGCTTTATCCACCATTGTCCTTACCAAAAACATATTGTTCATGGGAATGGTACTTGCAACGGGCAAGCTAATTTTAGTGGTCGGCAGCTGGTTTATCATAGGCTATTTTATGATGCCGACTATCTTTAGAAAAATCGCTAAGTACGTCAATCATGAAACTCTCACGATTATCGCCGTCGCCTTATGCTTATTTTTAGTGTGTGTAGCCGCCAGTTTGCATTATTCAACAGCACTAGGTGCCTTTATCATGGGGTCTATTTTAGCCGAGACACATTTAGTTCATCGTATTGAATATTTAATTCGTCCGATACGAGATATTTTTGCTGCGGTATTTTTTGTCTCTATCGGCATGTTAATTGACCCTGCCATCATTGTTCAAAACTGGGGTGTTGTCTTATTTCTTGCTGCGATTACCATTTTCGGTAAGTTGCTGACAACAAGTATGGGTGGTTTATTAACTGGCCAAAGTGTTAATACCTCTGTTCGCGTGGGTTTCAGTATGGCGCAAATTGGTGAGTTCTCCTTCATTATTGTTGGATTAGGAGAAGTGCTAAAGGTGATTGATCATAAGCTATATCCTATCGTTGTTGCCGTCTCTGGTATCACCACCTTTACCACGCCGTATTTAATTCGTTTTTCAGGGATAATGGGGAGCTATCTAGAAACCCACATGCCAGAAAAAACGAAGTATTTTTTAAATAGCTATTCTGCTTGGGTGTATAGAACGCAAGTTAGCTCGCAAGACGATCCTTGGATAGGCAGCATCACCATGCGTTTATTCATCAATGGCTTAATCGTGGCGATTATTTTCACGCTAACTAACTACTATGTGATGCCTAGGCTGATGTTGTTCGCCGAGCAAACTTGGCTGATGAATACCTTGGGGTTATTAATCGCTACCCTTTGTTCATTACCCTTTATTTGGGGCATGTTGTTTTTCTTCAAATCGACGCGCATGCCTAACTATGCGGCTAATCGTCTGAATCCTATCGTCTTTATGGCTTGGTTGCTGACCTTATTTGAGGTGACAGTCTTAGGGATTGTTTACTTCCATACCTTTATTACTGTCATGATATTTTTAGCTATTGCGTCAGTCTTTTTAGGTTTTACTTATCGACGCTTAGAAAAATCGTATCATTGGTTTGAGCAGCAGTTAATTAATAATATCAAGCCGGATGAAAAAAGCGATGCGATTCGTTATGCCGAGCTTGCACCTTGGGATACTCATTTGGTGGAAGTTGAGGTCGGCGAAAGTGCTTATCTAACCAATAAAACCTTAAAAGAGTGCGGCTTACGCGAAAAATACGGCATTAATATTGTCGCTATTTTGCATGGTTCTCGTGTTATTCCGGCGCCGCGTGGTAAGGAGAGAATCGTTGGCGATGATAAGCTAGTTGTCTTAGGCAATGATGAGCAGATTGATGCATTTAAAGAAGCGATTGCCTCAGCCTCAGCGATTGTTGAGCCTAAGCATTTGTTGAGTGACTTTACGTTGAAGGCTTTCTTGTTAGATGAAGGTAACTCGCTGGTTGGTAAGACGATTAGAAAATCCAAAGTGCGTGAGTTGTTTAATGGCATGGTCGTTGGGTTGGAGCGGGATAATGTTAGGGTGTTAAATCCTAATCCGGATATGGTATTGCAGCCAGATGATTTGTTGCTAATAGTGGGAATGGAAGAGAAGCTTAGGGATGCGGATTTAGGTTAGGGTGTAGGGAATGACAGTAGTGTTTGCTGTATGCCGGCTCTCACCGGCACAACAGACAATACAAACTTACTTGCCAGATCTTTTTCTCTCATGTTCTTTCAAGAACTTCTTACGAACACGAATAGACTCAGGTGTTACTTCAACCAATTCATCATCTTCAATGAATTCTAACGCCTGTTCCAAGGTCATCAAGATGGGCGGCACTAAAACAATATTTTCATCAGTACCCGCTGCTCGGATGTTGGTAAGCTGTTTAGCCTTACAAACGTTCACGACTAAGTCATTATCGCGATTATGGATACCAACGATCATGCCTTCATAGACTTCCGTTTGTGGGCTAATAATCATACGGCCACGTTCTTGGAGGTTAAATAAAGAATAACCTAGCGCCGTACCTAATTGATTAGAGATAAGCACACCATTCAAGCGATGAGGAATGTCACCCTTAGCCGCGGCGCCATAATGACTAAAGATATGGTTCATGATACCCGTACCGGATGTCATGGTTAAAAAGTCAGTATGGAAGCCAATCAATGCACGAGATGGAATGATGTATTCAAGACGTACACGGCCTTTATCATCCGCTATCATGTTTTTAAGATCACCACGACGGCTGCCGAGTCTTTCCATGATGGAGCCTTGATGTTCGTTAGGCACGTCAATGGATAAAGATTCGTAAGGTTCTTGTAACTCACCATCAACAATCTTTGTGATTACTTCAGGACGAGAAACGGCTAATTCAAATCCTTCACGACGCATGTTTTCAATTAAGATAGAAAGATGCAATTCACCACGACCAGATACTTTGAATTTATCAGGGTCAGCGGTGTCTTCTACGCGTAATGCAACGTTATGTAACAATTCTTGATACAAACGGTCACGAATACGACGGCTAGTCACATACTTACCTTCTTTACCTGCGAATGGTGAGGTATTTACTTGGAAGGTCATGCTAACAGTTGGTTCATCGACAGTGAGTGGCGGCAATGCTTCAACTTTATCAAGTGCGCAGACTGTATCTGAGATATTTAACTTTTCGATACCACTAATCGCAACAATGTCACCCGCATAAGCGATGGGCACTTCCGTACGATCTAAACCTAAATAGCCCATAACCTGCATAATCTTGCCTTGGCGCGTTTTATTTTCTATGTCGATGATAGAGACGGGGGTGCCCGGTTTGATTTGACCACGGGTAATACGGCCAACACCAATCATGCCCACGTAGCTGGAATAGTCTAATGTGGTGATTTGCATTTGGAATGGACCGTTTTCATCAACATCAGGTGGTGAAACGCGATCAACGATGGTTTGCAATAATGGATTCATGTTGTCACTAGGTTGATCCAAATCTAATGTTGCATAACCCAGTAACGCAGATGCATACACAACAGGGAAATCGAGTTGTTCGTCAGTTGCGCCGAGGTTATCAAACAAATCAAACACTTGATCCACAACCCAATCAGGACGTGCGCCTGGGCGATCGACTTTATTAATCACAACAATCGGCTTTAAACCGCGTGCAAATGCTTTTTGTGTCACAAAGCGAGTTTGCGGCATAGGGCCGTCAACGGCATCAACTAATAAAAGTACGCAATCAACCATAGAAAGAATACGTTCTACTTCACCGCCAAAGTCAGCATGGCCTGGCGTATCGACGATATTAATACGATAGTCACCCCATTTGATGGCGGTGTTCTTCGCTAAAATAGTAATACCGCGTTCGCGTTCTAAGTCGTTGCTATCCATGACTCGTTCGGTCATTACTTTTTTAAGATTAGGATTCGCGGTTTGTTGAAGTAATTTATCAACTAATGTTGTTTTGCCATGATCGACATGGGCGATGATGGCGATATTACGTAATTGTTCTGACCCGTTTGATTGTGCTTGCACGTTAACTTCCACCTGCGTTTGGGATGATAAAAGGGGGGTATATTACCTGATTTTGGTGGGTGTTGGCTAATACTGTGTGGGGGTGGCGGTAAGTTTATGATGGATAAGGGATATTATTGGAAGATATGGCGGGGTAAAGAGGCGGAGGTCTCCGGTATCCTAAAAAGCTGTCATTCCCACCTTCGTGCATTATTTCATCTTTCTATCTGGATGCCCGCCTGCGCGGGCATGACAGCTTTGCTTTATCCAGTGTAAATAAATCCTTGTGCCGCCTCATATTCCTCTGGCGTATTAATCTCAAGCGTTCTCTCTTCCGTCAAACACACTCTAATCTTGTATCCATTTTCCAGCACGCGTAACTGCTCTAGTAGCTCCACTTTTTCCAATGGTGTTTGTGCCAAGGTTTTATAATGCATTAAGAAATCACGTCTAAAGGCATAAAGCCCCATGTGATGATAAACAGGTGCTGGGCCTTCTTCACGGAAATAAGGAATCGGTGCACGAGAAAAATAAATCGCATTACCTTGTAAATCAGTAATGACTTTCACGGCTCCTGGATCATTAAGCTTATTTGCTTTATCTAATGGAAAAGCAAGTGTCGTCATCTCTGGTGTTTCACCTGCAAGATAAGGTGCGACTAATTGTCTTAACATATTCGGCTTAATAAACGGTTCATCACCTTGTAGATTAATCACGACATCCACATCAGGATATAGTTCTGCAACAGCGGCTACTCTTTCTGATCCCGTTGGTAGATCAGGATCGGTTAATACCACTTTGCCGCCAATATCAGTAATCACATCAGCAATTTCATCGCAATCGGTGGCTACGATGACATCGCTTAACAAATCACAGCGTTTAGCATTTTCATATGTCCATTGCACCATGGGTTTGCCTTGAATCGGCAGTAATGGTTTGCGTGGCAGACGGGTAGAGCGTATGCGGCTAGGGATGACACAGAGAATTTTCATCATGCAGTCCTTCAAAAAGTTGATGGCATGATAATGAAGTCAGCGGTGGGATGCAAACCACTCACTGCCATTTAGCTCGAATTGAAGTTAAGGCAATGATATAAATGAGGTTAGGATGGGATGAAAAGAGGATGTGTCAATGATGAATATAGTTAAACAGCTAGGATTAGGTTTTGTTTTGTTGATTATTGTTAGTGGTGGGCAGGCAAAATCCACCCAACCAAGCGAGCTTATTGATGGTCCTTCTTATGAGTCTTCTATGTTGCCTGGGTCTAAGTTGGTGGCTGGGGGTGAAGGTGAGTTTTTTATTGTGGGTGCCGCGGAACCTGCTGCACCGCCTAAAAATAAAATCATCGAACAACCAGTTGAGCAGATGGCAATGAAGGAAGCGATAAAGCCAGAGGTTGTTTATCCAGTCAAACAGCTTGCGTTGAAAGTATCAAAACGGAAGCCAGTAGTCGTTGAGGTTAAATCGGTTATGGCTAGTAATGATCCTGCAGATAGAAAGATCAATCGATTATTTGCATTGCATCATGCGATTGGTGCTGCTGCTCAAAAACCACAAAGGGTACTTGCTCAGGTGAAGGTTGTGAAACCAGTCAAGTCGGTTGAGCGTATGCATTATGCAGCATTAAAGTCGGCTCGTTCTGTGCATGGGGTGAAGTTGAAAGTGTAGAAGGTCATAAAGCAGTAAGCAACAAAGCAGTATCCATCACTGGTGTCATTCCCGCGAAGGCGGGAACCCATCCCTCTAGAAAGATGAAGTAACAATAAATGCATTCATTTTATAAACCTCCGGGAATGTTCTGGATGGGTGCCCGCCTACGCGGGTATGACAGTTCTAATAGATTAGCCGGATACTGAGGCGCCTGAGGTGAATGACAGAATGGTAACAACAAGACTTTCTTGCAGGCACAACGTTACGAACCAAGACTGGCATGCCAGAAAAAGTCTGAATTATTACATTTCACAGGTGACTACACAGAATTTCAGGCAATAAAAAAGGCTTTGCAATCGCAAAGCCTTTTTTGGGAGTGACTTACGCGGCTTTTTTAACAGCTTTTCTTTTTGCTGTTTTGCGAGCTTTAGGCTTGCGTACTGCTTTCTTAACGCCAACTTTTTTAACCGCTTTCTTCTTCGCTTTAGCTTTCTTAGCTACTTTTTTACGTGGCTTAGCAACTTTCTTAGCTGCTTTAGCTTTGCGAACAGGTTTCTTTTTCGCAACTTTTTTCTTAGCTACTGTCTTTTTAGCTACTTTAGCTTTTTTAGCTTTAACAACTTTAGCTTTTTTAGCTACCGTTTTTTTAGCTACTTTTGCTACTTTAGCTTTTTTAACAACTGCTTTCTTAGCGGTTGCTTTCTTAGCCTTTGCAGGCTTCTTCGCTACGCGTGCTTTTGCCATGACGTGGTTTCCTTTCAATTGTTAACAATGAACAAATTTAACACTAGCATTTAGAAAAGTATAGAACTATTAGGGGAATTACCTAGTCGTATCAGATCACATCTAAAAAAATATTATCTAATACTTAGTTTCATTATCTGATCGTAGTGCAAATTACTTAAATTGTTTGTATTTTTTAATTTTAACGAAAGTGATTTTTTTAAGATAAGATGCATTTATTTTTGTAATGATGATGATATTTTTTTAGTTTCGTGACATTACTGTCATATGAAGGGTGAAGTCTTTCTACAAAATGTCATTCTTGTCGATTAATTTTGATAAACACTGTCATACCCGCGAAGGCGGGTACCCATCCATAACATTCCCGGCGCTTTATTTAAAATGTATTTATTGTTACTACATCTTTCTATCAGGATGGTTACCCGCCTTCGCGGGTATGACAGCTTTGCAAAATTAACGAGACACTAATGCGCCTTCGCAGGGTAGCAGCATAAGCAAACCACTGGTAAACTAGCGCCATTCTTAAAAATAATTAGCGGAAATGACTATGATTATACAGCCAAAAATACGCGGTTTTATCTGTACCACGGCACATCCTACTGGATGCGCCCAGGCCGTTCTGCACCAAATTCAATATGTTAAGTCCAAAGGCCATTTTGATGGTCCGAAGAATGTCTTAGTCATCGGTGCGTCAACCGGCTATGGATTAGCCAGCCGTATCGTTGCCGCTTTTGGTTCAGGCGCTAAAACCATCGGTGTCTTTTTTGAAAAAGAAGCAGATGAGAAACGGACTGCAAGTGCAGGTTGGTACAATTCAGCCGCGTTTGAAACCTATGCTCATCAAGAAGGCTTATATGCAAAAAGCATTAATGGCGATGCTTTCTCAACTGAGATTAAAGAGAAAACGGCTGCATTGATACGCCAAGATTTAGGAAAGGTAGATTTAATTGTTTATAGCCTTGCTTCTCCAAGACGTACTCATCCTGTTTCTGGCGAAACATTCTCTTCCGTTTTAAAACCATTCGGCAAAACCTTTTCAAGCAAAACCGTCGATGCTTTCCGTGGTGAAGTGAAAGAGGTGCATATTGACCCGGCGAATGACGAAGAAGCGGCTAACACCATTGCTGTGATGGGTGGTGAAGATTGGGAAATGTGGATTGATTACCTCACGAAAGAAAATTTATTAGCAGATGGCGTTTCAACGGTTGCTTATACCTATATTGGTCCTGAGCTAACGTTCCCTATTTATAAAAACGGTACCATCGGTAAAGCCAAAGAACATTTAAAACAAACGTCAGATAAGCTGAATGAAAAGCTAAAAAGCCTAAATGGCCAAGCTGTTGTTTCAGTTGATAAAGCCGTGGTGACGCAAGCAAGTTCCGCGATTCCTGTCGTGCCTTTATACATTTCCATTCTCTTTAAGCTAATGAAAGAAAAAGGAAATCATGAAGGATGCATTGAGCAAATGGAGCGTCTGTTTAAGGATCATCTATATTCAAAAACGGTTCCTGAGCGAGATATGGAAGGCTATATTCGCATCGATGATTTAGAAATGTCGCCCGATATTCAGCGAGCGGTTATCGAAATTTGGCCAATGGTCACCACTGAAAATATTGAAATATTGACTGACATACAAGGCTATCGTAATGATTTTTATCAATTATTTGGATTTAATCTGCCAGGCGTAGATTATGAAAAAGACGTTGATCCTATTGTTAAAATTGCATCGTTAGAAAATATTGACACCTAATTGCTTCATATCAAAGGCTTTTTTAAGAAATCGCTTAGTGCAGAGCCTAAGCGATTTTTTTTATTGCTATAATAATAAGAGGTGGAAACAATAAAAAAATATCTCCATTTAAACAAGAGGAGCAGGGCATGGAGTGTCGGTACTATTTAGATACCAATCCGACGCGGGCTTTTACAGATGCCGAACGGGCGCTTATTGCCCTCAGCCAAGACGGTATCATGCAAGGTGAAATGATCGATAGAAATTTTCCAGGCATCATTATCCAATTTAATATAGAAACCGGTGATGTTAAAACCCTCCCTTACTTTCAATCAGAAAATAGTATTACTTATCTTTACGCAGAGCCCATTCTTGAGCCTATCGTTGTCCTGTTTCGCAATGGCATTGCCTGCGTTGCACGATTGTTTTTATTCGATGAACTAGTACGTGTCATTGCGAATGATAAGATTAAGAATATTATTCGTGAGTCTCATTATGATACAAAGGGCCAGCGTATTAATTTTGAATTGGATCATTGCCGCGATACACAAAAGCGTATCATCAAAGAATTTAAACCCGGATTTTCCTTTTTTAATCGCATCCCTCAAACTAACCGCCACCAAGAACAGCTTTATAAAATCATTGTCAGTTTAGATTTAGAAAAAATAAAATGTACGCATGATGTGATGGCTAAAATCAGATTTATCGAGATGGGTGGAAGTCCGAGGCCTGGGATGTGACTCTCGTCATTGCGAGCCACTACTGTCATTCCCGCGAAAGCGGGAATCTATTTATAACGATAC
>JBAQCP010000045.1:0-15589 GCA_049294295.1 Gammaproteobacteria bacterium
ACCTAAAGCCCTTAATGCGTCAAAACAGCTCTTGACCGCCTCGAGATTCTTAGAGCCACCGCCATGCGCAACCATCTTTTCGATGCTGGTCGCTTCAAAACCTAAAGCCCTTAATGCGTCAAAACAGCTCTTGACCGCTTCGAGATTCTTAGAGCCACCATCATGCGCAACCATCTTTTCAATGCTGATCGCTTCAAAACCTAAAGCCCTTAATGCGTCAAAACAGCTCTTGACCGCTTCGAGATTCTTAGAACCACCAATATGCGCAACCATCTTTTCAATGCTGGTCGCTTCAAAACCTAAAACCCTTAATGCGTCAAAACAATTCTTGACCGCTTCGAGATTCTTAGAGCCGCCATTATGCGCTGCTATCTTTGCTAATTGTGTACAGCTAAAATGCTTAATGAGATCATCATGCAGCTCAAGCAATTTCTTAATGGTATTCTTGGAAGACGGTCGGAAAACAATACGATCAATTTGCTCTTCTGTATAACCTAACTCACGAAACTTCTGGCTAGATTCGCCATAGAACTCATGCGTCATCTTAAATTTAGCCAACTTTTCTTCTAGTGTTAAGGCTACTTTTGGCATACTCTCCCCCGCCTAACCGAACTGACATGTATTTTATGTGCAGTGTAGCACTCAAATCTTAAAAAAAAATTAAAGAGGTGGTTATATATTATGCAATTCTGTCGTGGCACGGATAAGCGAAGCAATCCATAGTAGGCACTGATACATTGCATGGATTGCTTAGCTACGCTCGCAATAGAAGAGATGATCAAACGCAACACTTGGCACTTGAGTATTAAGTAATTGGCAACGTCACCCCTTGCTGACCTTGATATTTACCTTTCCTATCTTTATAAGACGTCTCACACTCTTCATCAGACTCTAAAAACAACAATTGCGCCACACCTTCATTTGCATAAATCTTAGCTGGCAATGGTGTTGTATTAGAAAATTCTAACGTAATATGCCCTTCCCACTCAGGCTCAAGCGGTGTGACGTTTACAATAATACCGCAGCGTGCGTAAGTTGATTTACCTAAGCAAATCACTAATACATTACGCGGGATCTTGAAGTATTCAACGCTGCGCGCTAATGCAAATGAATTAGGCGGAATAATGCAAACATCTGCATTCACATCCACAAAACTTTCTGGCGTAAAATTCTTAGGATCAACAATAGCAGAATTAATATTCGTGAAAATTTTAAATTCTTTAGAGCAGCGAATATCATAACCGTAGCTTGATGTACCATAAGAAACGATTTTGCCATGTTCTTCATGACGCACTTGTCCTGCTTCAAAAGGTGTA
Source organism: Gammaproteobacteria bacterium (assembly GCA_049294295.1). Classification (GTDB taxonomy): domain Bacteria; phylum Pseudomonadota; class Gammaproteobacteria; order DSM-16500; family DSM-16500; genus Aquicella. The sequence continues at coordinate 1,317 of JBAQCP010000045.1, forward strand.
ATCATCCCTTCTGTTGCCATTCGACGTATCCATTTATCTGACTTAATACTCATATCCTATTCCTCTTTCTTATGCTGAACGACAACCTTAGGAAACTTAGCCGAATAATCTTTAGGCGGCTCTGGTTGCTCAATGATTATTTGCTTCACTTGCTCGGCAATTTTATAAAACGCTTTAGCATAATCACTATCAGGCGCTTCCACAACTAACGGTTTGCCGTGATCAGACATTTCACGTATGGATTTAGCTAATGGAATCGCACCCAATTCGGTTAAACCAAATTCCCGGGCTAATTTCTCACCGCCACCTTCCCCAAAAATACGCTCATCATGACCGCAATGGGAACAATGGTAGATGCTCATATTTTCAACAACGCCTAAAATAGGCACTTGGAGTTTGTTAAACATCTCGCAAGCACGTCGCACATCTAGTAATGCTAAATCTTGGGGAGTAGTCACTACAACCGCACCATTCACGGGGATTTTTTGACATAGACTGAGCTGAATATCACCCGTTCCTGGCGGCAAATCCACAATCAAATAATCCAAATTTTCCCACTGGGTATCGAATAACATTTGCTCCATGGCTTTACCGATCATCGGACCACGCCACATCATAGCAGCGGCAGGATCAACCAAATAGCCGATAGACATCGATTGGATACCATATTGTTTCATAGGGAAAATAGAACGGCCGCTGACTTCTGGGCGCTTACCTTCAAGTCCTAGCATGGTAGGCTGACTAGGGCCGTAAATATCGGCATCTAATAGACCAACAGCGGCGCCTTGCTTCGCCAATGCCAGAGCTAAATTAACGGCAACCGTTGATTTGCCCACCCCACCCTTGCCAGAAGCAACGGCAATAATTTTCTTGATATTTTTTAATGGCAACATAAATACACTCCACTGGAGGGGTTGATTGCTATATACTCTGTAGCCCAGATGCTTGCAGCCGGGGCTTTTGGTTTAATCAAGCGAAAAGCCCCGGCTGCAAGCATCCGGGCTACACATCGATGCCGCCTACTCTAACACTTTTAGGAAAAAGACAACATGTCTACAAAACGTAAATTATTAGTCACTAGCGCACTCCCTTATGCAAACGGCGCTCTTCATTTAGGCCACATGGTTGGCTATATCCAGTCTGATATCTGGGTACGCCTACAAAAAATGCTAGGACATGACTGTATATTTATTTGCGGCAGCGATAGCCACGGCACACCCATTATGATCAATGCCGACAAACAAGGCATTACGCCTGAAACGATGATTGAACAAATCCGCGCCTCACAAGAAAAAGATTTTGCGGACTTTGATATCAACGTAGATAACTACCACACCACGCATTCCCCTGAAAACCAAGCCTTGGTCAATACTATTTTTGAACGCCAATCCGCAGGCGGCAATATTGCAAAACGCGTGATCAAACAATTATTCGATCCCGTTAAAAATATGTTTTTACCTGATCGTTTTATTAAAGGCGAATGCCCGCAATGCCACAGCAAAGATCAGTACGGCGACAGCTGCGAAGTGTGCGGCACAACCTACCAACCAACTGATTTAATCAACCCTTACTCTACGCTCTCAGGCGCAAAACCCATTGAAAAAGAATCTGAGCATTACTTTTTTAAATTACAAAATTACGAAACGTTTTTAAAAGAATGGACGAGACACGGACATTTACAAACAGAAGTCACCAATAAACTTGATGAATGGTTTAAAGACGGCTTAAGAGAATGGGATATCTCGCGCGATGCACCGTATTTTGGTTTCAAAATTCCAGGTGAAGAAAACAAATACTTTTATGTGTGGCTAGACGCTCCTGTTGGTTACATGGCAAGTTTTGACAACCTTTGCAAACGCCGCCCAGAATTAGACTTTAATGAATACTGGGGCAAAGATAGCAAGGTTGAGCTTTATCATTTTATTGGCAAAGACATTATTTATTTCCATGCTCTATTTTGGCCAGCGATGTTACACGGTGCCAACTTCCGCACCCCAACAGCCATCTTTGCTAATGGCTTCTTAACCGTAGACGGCCAAAAAATGTCTAAATCGCGCGGCACCTTTATTAAAGCGCGCACCTTCTTAAATCACTTACATCCTGAATATTTACGTTATTATTTTGCTGCTAAATTAAGTGATCGCATTGAAGATTTGGATATCAACTTTGATGATTTTACGCAGCGCATTAATGCAGATTTAGTCGGTAAATTTATTAACATTGTTAGCCGCTGTGCCAGCTTTATTAATAAGCATTTTGACAATCAGTTATCGGCTACCGTGAGCGAACCGGCATTATTTGATACATTTGCAGAAAGTGGTAATGAGATTGCTGAGCGCTTGAATAACATGCAATTTAGCCATGCGATCCGTCAAATCATGGCTCTCGCTGACAAAGCAAATCAATACATTGATGAAAAGAAACCTTGGAGCTTAATGAAAGATCCGGCACAAAAACAAACCGTGCAAGATGTTTGCTCCATGGGGATTAATCTTTTCCGCCAATTAATGATTTATCTCAAACCTGTATTACCAGAAACCGCTAAACAAGTTGAAGCATTATTAAATATTGCGCCGTTACAATGGGCAGATAAAAACACAGCATTAGTCAATCATCGTATTGGTGAATTCCAACCATTAATGACTCGTATTGACTCAAAACAAATTGAGGCTTTAAAAATGGCAGCAAAAGAAGATATTGAGCAATCAACAACACCTGTAGCACCTGTTGCTGCACCTGAAAAAGAATACATTAGCATTGATGACTTCAGCAAAATTGATTTACGCATTGCGAAAGTGATTGAGGCGGAAGCCGTGGAAGGTGCGGATAAATTATTAAGATTGAAAGTTGATATTGGTAATGATGAGACCCGTCAAATTTTTGCGGGGATTAAATCTGCTTATGCGCCTGAGAAGTTGCTCGGGCGTCATGTAGTGATTGTTGCTAATTTAGCGCCGCGCAAAATGCGCTTTGGGATGTCTGAAGGCATGGTGATTGCGGCATCTGGTCCGGATGTGGATGGGTTGTTTGTCGTTAGTCCTGATGTGGGCGCAATGGCTGGCATGAAAGTAAAATAAATGTAGCCCGGCAAATCCTTTGCCGGGTTCTTTCTCTGATTAAACAAAAAGCCCCGGCAAAAGATTTGCCGGGCTACATAATAAAAACAGTGAACTATGCCTAACATCACCCCAGAACAAATAGACGAAATACTACCTCAAACCCAATGCGGCCTATGCAGCTACGGCGGCTGCATGCCCTACGCAGAAGCAATGGTCTACGAACAAGCCCCCATCAACCTCTGCCCACCAGGCGGCCTTAAAACACTCAATAAACTAGGCACCCTACTAAACCAAGACCCCACACCCTACCAAGCAGACATGAGCCAAAAAGCCAAACCACCCCTAATCGCGGTCATTCGAGAGGCGGAATGCATAGGCTGCACCAAATGTATTCAAGCCTGCCCCATCGATGCTATTTTAGGCGGTGCCAAACAAATGCACACCGTTATCGCCCCTGAATGCACGGGCTGCGAATTATGCGTTTCACCCTGCCCTGTTGATTGTATTGATCTTATTCCCCTCGCACCTAGCACCAATGAGGCAACGGCCACCGCAAAAGCAAATCAAGCTAGAATTCGCTTTCAATCGCGCCTTGCTCGACTACAGCAAGAGAAGTTGCAATCACTTGAAATAAAAGAAAAAAATTCATTAAGTACTAAAAAAAGCTATATTGAGGAAGCTTTAGCCCGAGCGAAGGCAAAAAAACAAAATATTTAATTATTTTTTACCGATTCATCCGAAAATAAACTCTTTTCTATCAATTAGTTACAACGTATTTTTTATCATCTTTCTCACGTAAGCCTCCCTTCAGATTCAATTAATAAAATCTTCAGCTTTGTTAGCTATGCTGAGTTTACTGAAACAAATTAAACCAGATCCGGCTAAACGGGTGAATAAATGAAACCACAAACACAGTTAGAGAAAGAACAGCGAGAAGAGACCAACTACTTAAAACTAGTTGGTGCTAAAGCTGTGGGTGTGATTTATAACGTCGCTAACATTGCCAAGGTAATTGGTAGCAAAGTGCCTGTGGTTGGCAGCATTCTTTTCATTCTTTATCGTTTAAGCTATCTCGTTAACCATTCATTCAATTTTGGATTAACCGTAACAACCAATAAAGAAGATATGGCGACCAAAACGATGCGTGGCATATTACATTTCGCCAGCGCCGCCGTTGCCATTACAAAATTAGTCGTTAGCAAAATCCCCACCCCTGTTGCGATCTTAACTGACGTATTAGACTGCATTGAATCTATATGGAATATTGGTTTATCAGTAAAAAGCTTTTTCATTGGTGCTTGGAATAGGCATACGAATACCATCTCTAAGAAAAAAGATGAGCATGCAACCTTAAAAAAATCCGGCACATCTGATTCTGCTTTAACAACAATTGAAAATGAAATTATCACCGCAGAAAACAAGATAATCGACAAAAAAGCAAAACTCGCTACCCGTATTGAAAAATTAGCAGTTAATACTGCATTCTTAGTGGGTTCTGTTTTCCTTTTGATTCCACCGCTTGCAGTCGTGGGCTTTGGTATCTTACTCGTTACAGGTATTTACAGCGTATTAGATCGATTCAACTTAAATCCTTTCAAGCATATTGGAAAAGCATTGTTTGGCAACCCATTTGCTGCTAAGCCATTGAAAAAGGAAACCATCAAGCAACCTTCAACAACAGGTTTGATTGTTAGTAAAATAGCAGCTAATGTGCCTAGCGTTAGCGATAAGGTAATAACACCTGCTGCTACCGGAAACACACCAGAAAAAGTAAGAGATAACGCTTTCTTTGAAAAAGCATTTAAACAAGCACTAACAAACACGCCAGTAGAAGACATAGCAGCAGAGCCAACAGTAAAAGTGAAACCTGCTGCATAATGTAGTTCAGATGACGTAAGAGAAATCAAAAACATTACAACGTTTATAGATCCCGCCCCCCTATTGTCATTCCTGCGAAGGCGCACTACTGTCCGGTTAATCAAAATTCCTCGTCGTCCCGCACGAAGGCGCGGGATCCAGGACAGGGGTGAGTCAATCAGATGACTTGAGATTAAGCAAAAAAACTTTTTTGAAATATTTTTTACAACATTACGATGTTGCGTGCTCTGGATCCAGCGCCTTCACGCGGGACGACGAGGAATTTTGATTAACCGGACAGTAGTGCGCCTTCGCGGGTATGACAGCAGTGTTGCTTCATGACAGTAGTATCGCTTTTAGCCCTGCTTTACAGCACTATTAGATAAGGGATGGTTTGCCTTACCTCTTTTCGGCGCAGCTGTCCAAATCACGAAGATTTGAAGGCTCACTTCCAGAGGAATTCCGGTCTCAGCGGGATATCATAATGACAGGTGCGATGTGGTCCAGTGTGAGCCGTGGTGGTTGAACCACACACTTGCTAATCAGCTGCGCCGAAAAGAGGTAAGGCAAATCATCCCCGAGCAATGTCCTTGAATATTTGGCAGCAAAAGACCCGCATTGCATGCAGGCTACATCAGAGGCCATTAAACACTCATATCACGCGTATTCTGCATTTCAATGTCATCCCTACCCACAACAACCACCGGGCGAAAGAATTTAACAACGCTAGCAACAAAGGAGGGCTTAACCTCAACCTCATCCACCCCTTCCAGCCTACGCAAATAACTGCGTATCTCTCCCAAGGTACCCTTATCTAAACCACAATTGGTCCCAGGCACACTATTCTTCCAAAAATGCGCCCCCAAATAATGATCCTCTAAAAGACATTTTTGCAGCAATGCAATGTGCTTATCCTCATCCAATAGCTTTATTGCTTCAACTATCTTTCTCTTACCATGCACATCAAACATAGTTGCAATGCCGTGATTCAAAATATCCATTTCACGATCAGTTAAAATCATATCGTCTGCCGCTATTAATTCTTGCATAGCTTCATACGCCTTTATGCCTGCGGCTAAACTCTCCAGGCTTTCAGCAACACTCAAAATACCGGCACGATTGACATGCGCACCTACGCAGCGTGGATCTAATTCCAACGCTAGATTATAATCCGCCAATGCTGTTTGCTCGTCTTTTAAGCGACAAAACATATTACCGCGCTCAACATAGAGCAGCACTTTCAATTTTTCATTATCTACTATTTGCAATGCTTCACAATAAGCCTTAATAGCGGCGTCATATTTTTCTTCGTGTTGTTTTCTATCCCCAAAACGCTCCCACTCTGTTGCAGTCCAAGACTTGATTCGCTGTTGGTAACGACGAATTTTCTTTAACATACCCGCTTCAATGCTGCACTCATTAAATCCACGTTGCTTTCTAAATTGGATGCCAAAATAAGCGCTTTCATCTAAACAGTCTTTTAATAATTGAATTTTTATTTTACGAGGTAATACTTGGATGGCTGCAAAAATATTAGCTTTATCGAAATGAAGAAATAATTCTTCAACGTGGAAAAATGTTGCTGCGTGTTGATTACTTAGCGTTTGGCTCATCAAAAAATCAGCAAATGCCTGCTCGCTAACATATTTGTCTTTAAGTGCATAGACTAAGCCCCGCAATGAATAACCTCTTGGTGATTTAGGTCTTTGCCGAATATATTCATTTAGATCGGTGATTGCTGCATCATAATCACCCAACTCTTTATAGGCGAAAGCACGAACGGTTAATGCGGATGAGCATTGGCTATCATCTGCTAGCAAGCTATCGCATACCTTAATAGCGTGGTCAAACGCGCGCACAGACAGTAAAAACTGACCACGATTCAATAAATCTCTAGCTATCATGTTATTCCGCCTACCATTAGTAATGGAAAGCATTTTACCTAAGTGTTGTTAATGCAATATTAAGAATTGGCAGCTTTTGGCGCATAATAAGACCGATTTACCAGCCAAACCCCTACAATCGCCGTTAAACCGCCTGCCACAGACAGAACCGCCGGGATCTCGCCCAAGCAAACCCACCCCATTAAAGTGGCAACAAACGGAATAAAATAAAGAAAGCTAGCCGCCCTGGCTACCGGCATCTCAGATAGCACATAACTCCAGGCAAGATAGCCGATAGCAGCCGGGAAAACACCCAGATAAACAACGGTCAGCGTTTCCATCAAAGAAACATGCATTAAATCATGTTGTAGCTTGGGAGCATAAAAAGCCAGGAATAATGCACCACCCCAAATAACGTAAGTCGTCGCTTCAATAGCATGGTATTTTTTAAGAAATGGCTTTTGCATAATGGTATAACAACTACCTGCAAGGGTCGCGAGTAAAATATAAGTAATACTCGCATCCCATTTAAAACCACCCACCTCGCCTACTGCAATCAAGGCAACGCCTAGAATACTGATGATAAATCCTGAGATACGCAGACTATTAATCCGCTCACCCAAAAAAGCCATGGCAAAAATAGTTGTGATAATGGGAGATTGGCTAGTAATGAAGCTCGCCATGCCCGATGAAATCACTAATTCGCTGTGATTAAGCGTTAAATTGTAAACCCCAATGCCTAATGCACCGACGAACATCAAACCGATCATATCTCGAAAACACATCATATTGCGTTGTGGTAAGCGGTAATAGACGATAGCCATGCAGATAGAGGCAACCAGATAACGCAATAAGGCTAGACCTTCAGGCGAGTAGCCATTTAAGCCGGCGCGGATGCCAACAAAAGCAGAAGCCCATAGAATAATCGCAAGAATAAGGGAGAATTTAATTTTATAGGACATGAGATACGCTTAATCAATGCCCGGGTGAACGAAGTGAACCCCGGATCTATTTATAATTGCAGCCGTTCACGACCCCTAAGGGCCGTGAACAGTAGCTATAATTTAATAATCATCATCGCCTGTTGCAGTATCTGGACTTGCTTCATCACTAGAACCGGAATTGGAATCAGAACTATTGTTGGTGCTGGAATCAGAACTGCTACTTGATCCATTATTTGAGCTACCGCTATTGTCCGTACTGGTCGCATTATTTTGTGAAGGCATGCTATTGTCAGCATCATCAGCTAATGCAGGTGTCGCCACCAAAAAAGATGCGGCTGTTAACGTACCAAACGCTAGCATGGCTAGTGACTTCATTTTCATCTTGCACTCCTAAATAGAATTTTACGCAAGCACTAATTTAATACTAAACGCGGAGCAGGCTCAAGCTCATTTAGCAAATTTTGTGCTTTTTTGGTTATTCTTGCGATATCATCCAAGGTCAAATGAGATCGGCTATATTTATTTAAAACTAATTGCAGGTCATCTCGTTGATCGCAGGTCAAATCAGACTGTGCCAGCTTTAATGTAAGAGCAGCCTGAGCATCCTTGAAAGACGCGATGGTCATTGTTAGTAATTGAAGCATATCAGCATTTGTTTCTGCGCCTTTAAACAATGCAATATTGAGGATTGCGTTAAACTCTTCCAATACAAGCGGGTGCTCTGGTAAACAATCGACCGCATCCATGATAATAGCTTCCAAATCAGTTAAAAACTGATCCAGATTAGTACCCACCATATCAGGCAAGTGATTTTCGAGCTCTCTAGCCGATGTATTGGCTAATAAAATTGCCTTTTGAGTAACCTTATCCGCGTTTTTGATTTTTCTTTGTATTCGAATTTCCTCAAAGGCATAGAGGGCTGACCCCAAAGAACGCTCATCAGGATAAAAATTAATCAGATCGTTTAGCGCAGTCACCATTGATTTTTGATGCGGCTTCGTCAAACCCGAGCTTTTCAAGCATTCAGAATTAAATACACATGATTCATCCATTACAAGACGACGAGAAATAATCTTTTCAATGACTTTTTCATCAAACGTACCGCCCCATAAAAGACGAAGCACCAACCCTAACGAATAAACGTCCGATGCTGCATCAGCACCTTTAGTAAATACCTCGGGCGCCGCGAAGGATCGTGTACCGCCACCAGAAGGAAGGCGATTCATACGCGAAGCCAATCCAACATCAATAATGTTCACTTCACATGAAATAGGATCTACGATAATATTCTCAGGCTTAATATCCTGATGAATCACTCTTTGCTTGTGCAGACTTTTTAACGCCTTCATTATATTGATTGAAATCTGCAAACAATGATCCGTAGAAATATAAAGAGAATTTTTTGATCGTTTCTTCATTAAGTCAAACAAGGTAATACCAGAAAATTCTCGCATTACCATATAAAGTTGACCCTTATCGACAACGGGTGGCTTAGCATGCAGATGAAAAATACTCTTTGAAAGACTTGCTTCATCCTTTGCAATCCCGGTTAGCTTAAGAGTCTCAGACATACCCTTCCTGGAAAACCGAACCAAAAGCACCTGAACCCAGGATACCCTCACCCTGCTTGGGTAAAATTCTAAAGCGTGGGCGCAGAGTTCCATCCGGGCTCATTTTTATTTCATGCAAGAGAGCATGCGTTAACTGAACGTCAATAAGACTGCCATCGATGGTGACAGGATACGATTTATTTGCCTTTAATATTGAAAATGCATTATGTTGACTTAGAAGTTGCTCTAAATACGGGTACTCATCATTCGCGATATGGCTGGGATCAATTGTTATTATTCTTGGTAATGCCATTAGTCTATCCTCGTTTATTCATCGTTAAGCTTGGAGCAGGAATAGGCTCAAGCTTTTCTAATAAAATTTGTGCCTTACGACCAATACTTGCAATATCATCCAAGGTTAATCGAGGACGATTAAATTTATTTAACATCAACTGAAGATCTTCAACTTGATCTTCTGTTAAATCAGATCGAGTTAATGCTGACTGGATAGCGACGTGATTCGTTTTAAAGGTTTGAATAGCGCTAGTTACTAAAGGCATGATGTCTTCTTTTGCACCTACCTTGCTTAATAAAGCTATCTTGTGCTCTAAATTAAATTCTTTTAAAGCAAAAGGGTCCGTAGATAATAGTGAAACAACTGCTTCAACAGCTTTTTCTAAGTCTACTAGAAATTCATTTAGATCAGACACAACCATGACAGGATGTCTACTCAATTGGCGTGCTAATCTATAAGCCTCGCGCAACATAACATGAGGCACTAGACAGAATCTTTGAATTTTTATCCACTCAAAAGCATCGTGGGCTACCTCTAAGGTTATCCGGTCTTTTGGCGAAAAAGATATCATACCGTTTAGCACATCTAATATCAGACTATTATGAGCATCATCAGCCATCCATTTTGATAACCTATGCTTCTCTAAAACAATCTTATCATTGCAACCCTTTTTACGATCTTCTACTAATTGGTTTATTGTTAATTCGTTACCTAAGTCAGGATAGGTAGCCCCCCACCACAAACGCAACACGATTCCCAAAGAGAAAATATCGGATTTTATTGTTGCACCTAGACCATTATATATTTCAGGCGCAGCATATAATGCGGAACCGCCCGTAAAAATATCTTGCTTGGAAGCTAATTGACTAAACCCAAAATCAATCAACTTAACATCACCTGTTGATTGATCAAACATCATATTTTCCAACTTAACATCTCGATGAACAACGCCCATTTCATGCACTTCAAGTAATGCTTTTATTGCATTGATTGATACTTGTAACTGTTCATCAAATGAAAAAACTGGTGGATCTTTTCGATAGATATTTTTTAACAGAGAAAATAAATCTATGCTTGGAATCTGACGCATTACCAAATATTGCAGATCATTCATTTCGACAGATTTTTTAGCATGCAAATAAGGAATTAGTTTTGAAAGTTGCGCTTCACTATATGCAAACTGAACCAACCCCTGTGACCGTTTCCCATTATCACGCAGATTACTCAGTTTAACCGCTCTAGGTTTATCTGTTTTTTGAATACTGCCACTTTTTTTATGATGTAGCGTACCCAATACTTTGCTGACTGTCGCAAATGTTCCGCTGCCCAACCTATCTTCTTTTGCAGAAGACAAGATTCTATAGAGATGACGATCTGTTTGATCAGGGACCACTTTAATTTCATGCAGAAGAGAATGGGTTAACTGAACCGGTATGCTCCCTTCGCCAGGCTGCCCCACTGGATATAACTCACTGGATGATAATACATTTAAATGCCTATATTGAGCCAACATTTGTCCAAACAAAGAACACTGCTCGCCTGTTATATTAGTAGGGTCAATTACCACCTTTCTGCCTGATGCCATCATCCTCTCCTCAGTTTTAGCATTCTAGTTGCGCGTATTCTAACCATGATTCCTTATGGAAGTCTTATTGAATTGACTTTGATCAGCCTATTTTGTTATAAAGTCGTCTGACAAAATTAAATGAGGCAAAGGGCTGCTTTTTAACCCTGGATTGCCCACGTAATGTTTCACAAAGCGAGCTAAGGTATTGATTAATTTACAGTTATCACTTGCCGCCTTGTATGCACGGGAAGAAGCTTGCAAAAAAGTCTTCTTAATCTGACAATAACTTAACTAAATAGCAAAGGAACCTGATGATGGCGAATAATCGTGCTATGACGTCTTCCTTTTTTAAATCAACCTATCCTTGGTTGATCGTATGTTGCGGGATGTTGTTTTATTGCTACAACTACTTCCTACGCAGCTCTCCAGGTTTCATGCAAAGTGAACTATCTCAAGCTTTTCATATTAATGCTTCCCAATGGGGCATGCTAACAGCTGCTTATTATTGGGGTTATGTACCCATGCAAATTCCCGCGGGTTTATTTTACGATAAATTTGGCGTGCGCTTTGTATTGGCATTAGCAGTATTAGTCTCAGTTATTGGCTTAAGCGTGTTTATTTCCGCAGATACCTTTACTACCGCTTGGATGGGTCGATTCTTAATTGGCTTAGGCACTGCATTCGCCTATATTGGCACCTTAAAATTGGCTTCCGTTTGGTTACCGGCTAACCGCCTTGCTATTGCTGCTGGTCTCGCGACTGCTGCCGGGATGTCCTGTGGTGCGCTAACTCAGATGTATGTTTCTCATGCCATGAACGTCATCGGCTGGAAGCACGCATTACAACCCGCTATTATAACGGGCGTTGTATTGAGCCTTGTGATCGTTTTTCTGATTAAAGATAAAAACACGAATCAAACAGGGGATAACCAAATTCCTCAAACGCAACCGCTTACTATTAAGCAATTATTTTTCGCCCTTTACACCATCATGAAAAATCCACAAATGTGGTTGATTGGTGCAATTGGCTGCTTGCTGTATCTCCCTGCATCTGTGTTCCAAGATAGTTTCTTAAAGAACTTCTTAACCACGGTTTACAACATTACACCGTTACAAGCAGCAACTGTTTCTATCTTAACCTCTGCTGGCTGGATTATTTCAGGCCCTATCATTGGTGCTTATTCTGATAAAATCAAACGTCGTTGCATGCCGTTAACCGTGACTGGCTTTTTTGCCGCAGCACTACTTTGCGTGCCATTCTTTATACCTAGCGCCTTAAATCTTTGGGGACTATATAGCGTATTCTTTATGGCTGGCTTTTGTTGTGGTGCACACCCTTTATGCTTTCCTTTGGGTAAAGAAAATAATCCTATCCAAATTTCAGGCACAGCGATTGCGTTTACTAATATGTTGATCATGTTAGGCGGAATGATTATTCCTCCTATCGTTGGCAAATTACTAGACTACCATTCCAGCAGCATTGGGATTGATGGATTGCCGATTTATAACGCTGGTGATTATACCTTTGCGTTGAGTATAGTGCCGTTAGGGGTAGCACTTGGAATCGCTTTATCTATGTTCTTGAAAGAAACTTACTGTGAATCTCAAGCAACAGAAGAAGATGAACGTCTATTTATGCCTGCAGATGAAATTGCATTACAGACTGAATCTGCTGCAAATTAAGAGTTAATTTAATGTAGCCCGGGTGCCCCGTTAGGGAACCCGGGTTTTTTTTGCTTCCAAATTAAACAGCGAAAGCAGCTATAGCAAGGGAGTTACCCTTTGCATATAGCAACCCATCTGCTCTGCCCCCACAAAAAGCTTCCGCACAAGCGATAAATGAAGCACTAGGAAAACAAAACAAAAACAAATGGACCGCTCTACATATGGCTTTTCGCCAAGCAAGTGAAAAAGCCTTATTGGCATTAATTAAAAAAGCTTCCGCGCATTACTGAAATCAGCGTTATTATTTACCGGAACAGGCTTAGAATTACAGGACTACCTAATGCACTACCCTGAGCCTGATTATTTTTTAAAATCAGTGGATGGAATTGACCGCAAAGTAAAACGTAACCAAGTGCTAGTCACGGTGGTAAAAATAGAAAATTTCCTGGAATTGCTAACATCTTTATCAGATTATGAATCGCGACCGCCCCTTCGAAAACCCATAGAGCCATCCACTGTTACTCATAAATTTTTCCATCTAACCGAAGAGACTCAACCCTATCAAAAAATAAAAAAGCTTAAGAGCACCCAGCATCAACGTACAAAAAAAACATCCTGTACGCTGCTGCCAGCTGACATGAATAGCGTACTATTTGGAGAAAAACATGAATCAACCCCCTTAGTTGCCCTCCTGTTTGATCAAAGTAAATGCCTTATTAAAGCCATGTTAAAATATGATAGAGGAACTTATTATCGCGAATGGGTTAACACAGAAGAAGGTGTTTCTAAATATAGAAAATCATTAGATATAAATAATTTAAATTTTACCAAAATGTCAGCATTTCAAGCTCATGTTAACCAATCTAGCAGTATTAATGAAGTATTAGCATGTCTATCTAGAGACGCTTTAATAGGGATTGCTATTGCAAAAGATACACCTGAAGCTAGGTCTTTAGCAAAAATCTATCAAGACGACATCAAAACTAAGCTGGGCATCTTGTTGCCGATTATTTTTTATAATCGCACGCAAGGCAATATTAGAGCGTTTACTAGTCATGACGAGGTTGAAACGAAAACCCAACTAAATTGTTTAAAAGAATACATCTCCAGGAATCAAGTAATGTCATTGAGAGAGAAAATCAATAGCAAAGCACTATGGTATAAAAAAACATGGCTATCATTTTTTGTCAATGATTTCACTGAAGATAAAACACCTACTAAAACTGCTAAACAAATTTTGGATTTAATTGACCGACATATTCGAGCACCCAATAATGCATCTTGGGAGCAATTGGAAAAAACTATACATAGAATACTTGCCAATGAAATACTGTCGCAACCTTTTTATCGAAGTGAAGATACTCAATTGTTTTATCAAGAGCTAAGCGGTATCAGGAGCTCCCGCTGAAGACGCAGATATCTCTTCTTTGCCGTCATTGCGAGTAGCGTAGCCC
>JBAQCP010000046.1:0-5248 GCA_049294295.1 Gammaproteobacteria bacterium
AGATTTGCCGGGCTACGCTACTCGCGCTCGCAATGACGGCAGTCACGCCAGGCTGCTCACCACCACAACTGATGACAATCTACCCATCCCCAGCCATAATACCGCCTTGCAAATAACACCCAAGGACAACCAGATGGCCACCATCAAACCTCATCACCCCCAAGCCCTCCCTTTCTTATTTTTAACAGAAATGTGGGAACGCTTTGGCTTCTATGTAGTACAAGGCCTGCTTGTACTTTATATGACTCAGTATTTTGGTTTTTCAGATGATGATAGCTACGCCATTCAAGGTGTCTTTACCGCGCTTGCCTATATCTCACCCCTTGCAGGCGGCTATCTGGCCAATAAATTACTAGGCTTTAAAACCTCTATTGTGTGGGGCGGCTTATTATTAGTAGCGGGTTATGCCCTCTTAGCACTGCCATTTGCGAAGATACTTCTGTACCCAGCGCTTGCTACTATTATTGTCGGCAATGGGTTATTTAAACCAAATGTCTCAAGCCTACTCGGTATGCAATACTCAAAAGATGATCCTCGCCGCGATGCTGGTTTTACCATCTTTTACATAGGCATTAACATTGGTGCTTTTTTAGCAGGTTTAAGCTCAGGCTATATTAAAAATTACTTTGGTTGGCAGATGAGCTTTGGGCTAGCTAGCATCGGCCTCATCATTGGCTTACTTACCTTTGCTTATGGCAGGAAATACATCAAAGAAGCCCAAGTTGCACCCATCACGACCGCTGCATTTAAAAGTAAATTATTCTTATACTGCCTGTTAGCCATTGTTGGCATTAATTTCCTATTACGCATTCATGCGTTAGCGAGCTGGTTATTGCCTTGTGTTGGCATTGGATTATTAGGCTATTTGTTCTTATTAACCTGGCAACAAAACCCAGAATACAAACGAAAAATGCTGATATTAAATACGCTCATTATTTCTTCCATTATTTTCTGGGCGTTATTTTTGCAGCTCTTCTTATCAGCCAACTTATTTATCGATCGATTAGTCGATAAAACATTATTTGGCTTACCACTCACCACCACCGTGTTTTATGCCTCTGAAAGTATCTTCATTATTTTACTAGGCCCATTATTTGCTTGGACCTGGCATTCGTTAGGTGACAATGACAGGAATCCACCCCCCATTAGTAAATTTGTATTAGGTATTTTCTTTACGGGCCTTGGTTTTTTAGTGCTAGGGTTTAGCACTTTCTTCCCAGACAGCAACCAACTCATTAATCCTTTCTGGATTTTTGCTGCTTACTTATTAATTACCATTGGTGAATTATTAATCTCTCCTATTGGTTTAGCCGCTGTGACCATTTTAGCGCCGCCACAATTGGTAGGCTTATTAATGGGCGTATGGTTCGTGGCCACTGGATTTGGTGGGATTTTTGCGGGTTGGATTGCTAAGCTTTCTAGCGTGCCAGATACCGTGCAAACGGTTGGCGAAAAACTTGCGATCTACCAAACCGCCTTCTTTGACTATGCCTATCTGGCCTTTTTTGTGGCTATCTTGTTATTTTTTGTGCAATTAGGCTTAAAAAAAATGCTATATAGCTCGGAAGATCGTTAAACACACATTTACCGAAGCGAGACGTAACGTTATGATAAGCGCAATTATTTAGGAGTGTGACCCATGAGCTCATATGGCATGAATGAAATTAAAACCGGCATGAAATTAATCATCGACCAAGACCCTTGTGTCGTGGTGGACAACGAATTTGTTAAACCTGGCAAAGGTCAGGCATTTAACCGTTTACGTTATCGTAACTTAAAAACCGGCCGTGTGATTGAACGCACCTATAAATCAGGTGATAGCATTCCTGGTGCCGATGTTGCAGAAGTTGAAGCACAATTTTTATATAGTGATGGCAACGAATGGCACTTTATGGCTAATGACACCTTTGAACAGTATGCCTTAAATGAAGCAGCTGTCGCTGATGCTAAACTTTGGTTAAAAGAACAAGCTGGATGCCAATTAACCCTTTGGAATGGCGTGCCTATTATCGTTACGGTAGATACGTTTGTGAACTTGAAGGTCGCAGAGACCGATCCTGGCTTAAAGGGCGATACCTCTGGCGGTGGCGGAAAACCAGCGAAATTAGAATCTGGTGCGACCGTGCGTGTGCCTCTATTTGTACAAGAAGGCGAGTTGATTAAAGTTGATACTCGTACTGGTGAGTATGTTTCTAGAGCGAAAGAATAAAAGCAACTTGTCATTCCCGTACATGAGTGTGCCGGAACCTCTGTCATTCCCGCGAAAGCGGGAATCCATTCAAAACGTTATTCCTGCTGTATGCTTGGAATAGATTCCCGCTTACGCGGGAATGACAGAGCTCTTACAACTAGATACTAATGCACCCGTCGCAGTTAAACTCATACATGAGATCAACCCCATGAACCACACATCCACCTGGCAACCCTCAGCATCCATCGCAAACCTCAAACAACGTGCTGCCATTTTAAAAACCATCCGAGATTTTTTTGCGACACGCGAGGTCATGGAAGTTGAAACACCACTTATGTGTCACACATCTGTCACTGATCCATTTATTCAAAGCATACCAGCCCTATTCCAAGCTCATCCCTCATCACTAGAACAACGCTTCTATCTCCAAACATCTCCTGAATATGCCATGAAGAGATTGCTAGCCGCCGGCAGTGGTCCCATCTATCAATTAGGCAAAGCTTTCCGCCAAGGCGAAATTGGTCAAGTTCACAATCCAGAATTTACTATGCTTGAATGGTATAGACCTGGCTTTGATCATCATCAACTAATGGATGAGATGGATGACTTATTACAATTAATTTTAAAAACAGAAAAAGCCGAACGCATTAGCTATGCTGATTTATTTAAAGCCTATTTAAATATCAATCCGCACAACACGACAGTAGCTGAATTAAAAACATGCGCTGATCAACATCAATTAGATATTGCGATTGAAACTACCGATGTTGATACCTGGTTATTACTGCTCTTAACGCATTGCATAGAACCGCACATGGGAAAAACCAAGCCTTGTTTTTTATATGACTTCCCCGTTACTCAGGCGGCGTTAGCAAAAATACAACCTGGTAATCCACCTGTTGCTTCTCGATTTGAGGTTTATTTTAAAGGCATAGAATTGGCAAATGGTTTTCATGAATTACAACAAGTTGCCGAACAACGCAGCCGTTTTGAAAAAAATATCGCGGAACGCAAGGCGCTGCAATTAACTGATATGCCGATTGATGAATTTTTCTTAGCGGCTTTATCACACGGATTACCAGATTGCGCAGGCGTCGCACTAGGTATTGATCGATTAGTCATGCTAGCCACCCAGCATGACTGTTTGCAAGATGTGATTAGTTTTGACTTTGTTAGGGTTTAAATTTTCGTGGAACGACAGGCTCTTCTGTTGGCATATCCTCACGAAAATGGTGCATCTCATCAGGATGGGCTATTTCTTCATATTTAGGTACTTTAGGTGGAATCGGGCTATCTAGGTTATCATCATTAGGATTAGACACTACGCGAGGGCGTTTTGGACGTTTTTTTGGGTTCTCATCGAATATTCCATGCATTTCACTCACCTCCATTAAACTAGATATGCCTAAAGATTAAGCATATAGCAGCCCCAACTAAAATAAAATAGTTAAACCTTGCATAAATGAAAAAATAATGTTCAAATGCAACCTGAATTTATCATTACCACGCCCTTTTTCTCAGGGTTTGCCTTGCACTTCCAGGTTTGTTGGCGATGATACACACTAACCGCCAGCTAACCAGGTGCTCCTTAATAAAATGCACCGGTCCGCTCGCATTTTATTCGAGGAAATACCTTAATGTTCAATGAATTACAACTAGACGAACGCATTTTAAACGCTATTGAAAAATGTGGCTACACCACCCCTACCCCCATCCAAGCTAAAGCTATCCCTGCTATTTTAAAAGGCAGTGATGTGGTGGCATCTGCTCAAACAGGTACCGGTAAAACAGCGGCGTTCGTACTACCTGCTTTACAGTTTTTATCCACGCAAGCGCCTAGCAAAGCAACCCGCGTATTAATTTTAACACCTACCCGTGAACTAGCAGCCCAAATTACGAAAGCTGCTGATTTATATGGTAAATTTATGAAATTTAACATTGTTAGCTTAGTCGGCGGCATGCCTTACCATAATCAAATCAGAGACTTACAACGCGGTGCAGATATTATTGTTGCAACCCCAGGTCGTTTAATGGATCACATGGAAGCTAAGCGCGTTGATTTATCTCAAGTTAATATGTTAATCCTTGATGAAGCTGACCGTATGTTAGATATGGGCTTTATTGATGACGTACAATATATTGCAAAATTAACACCGCAAAAACGCCAAACATTACTATTTAGTGCGACAGTAGATAAGCAATTAACCAATATTGTTCGCCATTTATTAACAGATCCTGTGCGCATTGATATGTCTGCTGAAAAATTATCAGCGCCTAAGATTACTCAAGAACTCTATAGAGCAACCAGTCCGCAACATAAAAATCGTATGTTGAAGCACTTCTTAAGCGGTGAAAACATTTATAAAGCAATCATCTTCTCTGCGACCAAAATCAATGCAGATAGACTTGCTCAGCAATTACGTGATGACGGTTTTTCAGCAGCAGCACTTCATGGTGACTTACGTCAAAACGTTAGAAACCGTACGATTGAAGATTTACGTCGCGGCAAAATTCAATTCTTAGTTGCAACTGACGTTGCAGCACGTGGTATTGATATTAGTGACATTACTCACGTTATTAACTACGACTTACCTAAATTTAGTGAAGATTATGTTCATAGAATCGGTCGTACAGGTCGTGCTGGTAAAGAAGGTACGGCTATCTCTTTTGTAATGCCTACTGATACACGCAATGTACAAAAAATTGAACGCTACCTTGGTCAACGCATTCCTATGATTCATCATTTTGATATCGACAAAGTAGCACCTAGAGCTGGCGGCGAAACAACTGACCATTCAAGCTCAAGAGAAGACTACAGCGACGAACGTCCTGCACGTAAATCTTTCCGTAATGACGGTGATCGTCCTGCAAGATCTGCGAATGAAGCGGGTTTCCGTAGCCGTACTGAAGGCCGCAGCAGCTCTTCAGCTGGTGAAGGTTATCGTGGTCGTTCCGAAGGTGGCCGCAGCAGCTCTTCAGCTGGTGAAGGTTATCGCGGTCGTTCCGAAGGTGGTCGCAGCAGCTCTTCAGCTGGTGAAGGTTATCGCGGTCGTTCCG
>JBAQCP010000047.1:0-5012 GCA_049294295.1 Gammaproteobacteria bacterium
CCCGGCAAAAGATTTGCCGGGCTACGCTACTCGCAATGACGGCGGCTGAGCTGTTACCAGTTTTATCGGCTTGATCCCTCAGCTTGTGGGGAACGTTAAGATGCACCGCTTTTGCGAGAAGATGACAAGAGACTATTCTATCTCAGTCTTCTTACCTTCAATCATCCCCAACCGCATCGCCATCAGTGTCAATTCAACATCACTATTGATGCCTAATTTATCAAAGATACGATAACGATAGCTGTTAACCGTTTTAGGGCTTAGGCATAATGTTTTAGAAATCTCTTGGACTTTTTGACCCTGTGTAATCATCAACATGATTTGTAATTCACGCTCAGAAAGTAAATCAACAGGAGAGTCTTCACCTTTGGTGAATCGCTTTATAGCAATTTGTTGAGCAATGCTGGGGCTAATATAGCGTTGGCCAGCATTAATGGTGCGGATTGCACGGATCATTTCTTCAGGATCGCAGCCTTTGGTAATATAACCAGATGCACCCGCTTGTAATAGTCTGGTTGGATACGGCTCATCTTCGTAAATAGTGAGCGCTAGAATTTTGATATCAGGATTATGCCTAAGCATTTTACGAGTAGCTTCTAAGCCGCCGATGCCTGGCATATTGACATCCATGACAACGACATCAGGAATTAACTCTTTAGCTAGCAAGACGGCTTCTTCACCCGTACCTGCCTCACCCATCACTTTAATACCATGCACGTCTTGCAAAAGACGTTTTATGCCCATGCGTACAAGTTCATGATCATCTACTAATAAAACTTTGATCACAGGTGGTCCTCTAAGAGTCAACTCAATTGGCGGAGAGAGAGGGATTCGAACCCCCGGAGCCCGTGAGGACTCAACGGTTTTCAAGACCGCCGCTTTAAACCGCTCAGCCATCTCTCCACTGTCTTGCAAGCTGTGAATATTAACGTTATTTTTTGAGAACGTCTACTGTTTATGATGAAAGTGTAGCCTGGATGAAGCGAAGCGGAATCCGGGTTTGTTTGTGCTAATCGACAAACCCGGATTCCGCTTCGCTCCAGGCTACACAACACTTCTTATCTTTTAAATGAGCTCTACCTCTCCACAAAACGGAGCAAGCGGTTGCCTGGTGTAGGAGATTGTTTTGTAGCGACTCAGTGCCATGGATGGCGCTGTGAACGACATGGATGTTGTGTTTGGAGCGTAAAAACAACCTCCTACACCAGGTGACAGCTTGCGGGGAACTTTAAAATGCACTTCATCTTTTTATCAGGATGGGTGCCCGCCTGCGCGGGCATGACAGTTTTATCAAAATAACCTAGAGGTCTATAATTTCTTAACTGCACCGCCACTTCCAATAAGTACAACATCAGCCGTTCGTTTAGCAAAAATACCTGACTCAACAACACCAACGATATCTTTCAGCTGAGATTCCATTGCCCTAGGATCAAGCAATTTAAGATTATAGACATCTAAAATAACGTTACCATTATCAGTTATAAATCCATCCCGATAAACAGGGTCACCACCTAACTGAACGATTTGACGTGCTACAAAACTACGCGCCATCGGAATCACTTCAACAGCAACAGGAAATTCGCCAAGCAAATCCACTTGCTTAGAATGGTCGACAATACACACCATTTTTTTAGCAACAGTAGCAATAATTTTTTCGCGCGTTAATGCCCCACCACCACCTTTGATCATTTGCTTAGCTGAATTAATTTCATCCGCACCATCAACATAGACGGGCAAATCACGCACCGCATTCAAATCAATCACAGGAATATTTAAGGCTTTCAATTTTCCCGCAGTACACACCGAACTTGCAACCGCCCCTTCAATCCTTCCTTTGATCGTATTTAACGCTTCAATAAAATAATCAATGGTTGATCCTGTTCCAACACCAACAATCGAATCATCTTCAATAAACTCAAGAGCTGCTAATGCGGCTGCTTTTTTATCGGCTTCTTTATCCATCATTCCCTTCCTATGTGAATGTATTTACAAAATATAGCTGGTTAGATCTTCGTCTTTCACTAACTCTTCTAATCGCTTATCGACATAGGCAGCATCAATGTTAACTTCTTGGTTAGCCATATCAGAGGCAGCATAAGAAACATCTTCTAATAAGCGCTCTAACACGGTATGTAAACGTCTAGCACCTATGTTTTCCATACGCTCGTTTACTTGCCAAGCAATTTCTGCAATACGACGCACACCATCAACTAAGAAATTAACTTTCACACCTTCCGTACCTAGCAGTGCAATGTATTGAGCAGTCAACGCCGCTTCTGGCTCTGTTAAAATTCTAACAAAATCGTCAGTTGATAAGGATTTCAGCTCTACCCGAATAGGTAAACGACCCTGTAATTCAGGAATTAGATCAGACGGTTTCGCGTAATGGAAAGCACCTGATGCAATAAATAAAATATGGTCTGTTCTTACCATACCATATTTTGTGGAAACGGTAGAACCCTCGATTAATGGCAATAAATCTCGCTGCACACCTTCACGGGAAACGTCAGCACCAGCATATTCGGATCGTTTAGCAATTTTATCAATTTCATCTAAAAAGACGATGCCGCTTTGCTCTACGCTTTCAATTGCTCGCGCTTTAATCGCTTCATCATCAACTAATTTAGTGGCTTCTTCTTCACGTAAGATCTTTTTAGCTTCTTTCACTTTCAACTTGCGCACTTTTTTACGATCCGACCCTAGATTTTGGAACATACTCTGTAATTGATTAGTCATTTCTTCCATACCAGGAGGTGCCATAATTTCAACACCTAATTGCCCCATGGAAATATCTAATTCAATCTCAGTATCATCTAGCAAGCCATCGCGTAAACGTTGGCGAAAAACTTGGCGAGTATTTGAATCAATCTTAGTCGGTTCATGTGGCTCACCAGCAAAACTTGCTCTTGGCGCTGGCAATAAGACGTCTAAAATACGATTTTCAGCCGCTTCTTCCGCAGCATTGCGTACTTTAGCAATTTCTTTTTCACGAATCATTTTAATTGCCATGTCGACCAAATCCCTGATGATCGATTCGACATCCCGACCCACATAGCCTACTTCTGTAAATTTAGTTGCTTCAATTTTAATAAAAGGCGCATCAGCCATTTTTGCTAAGCGGCGCGCAATTTCAGTTTTACCAACACCGGTTGGACCTATCATTAAAATATTTTTAGGCATAATTTCATCACGCAAAGGGGAAGATAATTGCATTCTTCTCCAACGATTACGCAACGCAACAGCAACGGCACGCTTAGCATCAGCTTGGCCGATAATATGTTTGTCTAATTCACTAACGGTTTCGTTAGGAGTAGGTGCTATTAAGATTTTGTCTGTCATATTCGTCTCACTTGTTTCATTGATATCATATAAAGGTGCTTTATTTAGCATTAGCTTAATGTCTCAATCGTGAAATTGTTGTTAGTGTAGATACAAATAGATGCGGCAACACTTAATGATTTTTCAACAATCATTTTTGCGTCTAGGGTGGTATTTTCTAATAGTGCTTGAGCTGCTGATTTGGCATAAGCACCGCCGGAACCGATCGCTAAGAGGCCATTTTCTGGCTCAATGACATCGCCATTACCGGAAATAATCAATGAGGCTTTATGGTCAGCAACAATGAGCATCGCTTCAAGCTTGCGTAACATTCTATCCGTTCGCCAATCTTTGGCTAATTCTACCGCTGAGCGGACTAGGTTACCTTGATAGGTTTCAAGCTTAGCTTCAAATTTCTCAAATAGGGTAAAAGCGTCTGCTGTGCCGCCTGCAAAACCGGCAATAATTTTATTGTTATAAAGCCGTCTTACCTTGCGGGTATTTGATTTCATAATGGTGTGGCCCAAGGTTACTTGACCGTCTCCACCAATCACCACCATACCATCGCGGCGTACCGAAATGATTGTCGTACCATGCATATCTGCCATCAATTATCTCCTCTCAGGAATTCCCGCTGAAAAACACGGAAATTCCTTTCCTGTTTATATGCTGCGCAAAAGCTAAGCTTTTGCTTGCACTTAGAGGGAAGAATTGCGATTCTCCCCTCTAAGAACACCCCATCACGATATGTCAGCAGAAACTGCTGATCTCTCTCTACTAAAGACAAATATGAGGCCGTTTCTTTACTTTACAAGCCTAATTAAGCTTATAATGGCCATCTTCTTGAAAAGGATTAATTTATGCGTCCCAGCCAACGTGAAAACCACCAGCTCCGTGATATTAAAATTACCCGTTCATTTACTAAACATGCCGAAGGCTCGGTATTGGTAGAGTTTGGAGAAACGAAGGTTATTTGTACAGCCAGCGCAACCCCAGGTGTGCCTCCTTTTTTGAAAGGTTCAGGACAAGGCTGGGTAACCGCTGAATACGGCATGCTACCCCGTTCAACCAATGAGCGTATGCAGCGAGAAGCAGCGAAAGGCAAACAAACAGGTCGTACACAAGAAATTCAACGTTTGATTGGTAGATCGCTACGTTCCGCAGTTGATTTAAAAGCGCTGGGCGAAAACACTATTGTGATTGACTGCGATGTTATCCAAGCAGATGGTGGCACGCGTACAGCCGCCATTACGGGTGGCTGTGTCGCTTTATATGATGCCATTCAACATATGATTAATAACAACCTTATTACCGTCCAACCCTTTCAACAATTTATAGCGGCCGTTTCTGTTGGCGTTTCGCATAATATGCCGATGCTTGATTTAGATTATGCAGAAGATTCCTCAGCTGAAACTGATATGAATGTGGTAATGACTGAACACAATGGTTTTATTGAAATTCAAGGGACAGCAGAAAAAAGAACATTTACGCGAATTGAATTAGATCAAATGTTGGAATTAGCAAAAGATGGTATTGCTGAATTGATTCGAATGCAGAAAAAAGCTGTGAATGATCTTGCCCCGACTTTGTAGACACAGTCATGCGACAATTTTAAATTGATTCTCAAACACTTCAGGTGCGATTGAACCAATAGCGGAATGTCGACGAACCCGATTGTAATACACTTCAATGTA
>JBAQCP010000048.1:0-27042 GCA_049294295.1 Gammaproteobacteria bacterium
CCCTCGCTACGCTCGGGATGACAGTGGTGTGGCGCGGGAATAACTGCCTTTTTACTTTAAGCCGGCACTTCCTGCCTAATTTGAGACGTATTCGTCAAAAACCACTCATAAGTTGACTTCAAGCCTGTACGTAAATCAATGCCCGCCTTCCAACCTAATTGATTCAGCTTGGTTGTATCCACCAATTTACGCGGCGTACCATCAGGCTTACTAGCATCAAATTCAATCCCGCCTTTAAACCCGGCTACCTCACAAACAAGTTCTGCTAATTCTCTGATAGAGACTTCTTGGCCGGAGCCTATATTCAGTACATCGGTAAAGCCTGCTTGCCGCATGACAAAAATACAAGCTGATGCCATATCATCGACATGCAAAAATTCACGCAACGGTGTGCCTGTTCCCCAAATAATTATATTTTTGGCATTGCTCATTTTTGCTTCATGGGCTTTGCGTAATAAAGCAGGTAATACATGGGAATTGGCTAGATCGAAATTATCGCCTGGGCCGTAGAGATTGGTCGGCATCACAGAGGCAAAATCGGTACCGTACTGGTAGTTATAACCTTCACATAACTTAATGCCGGCAATTTTCGCAACAGCATAAGGCTCGTTGGTTTGCTCTAGAGCACCCTGTAGTAAATATTCTTCTTTCATAGGTTGTTCGCAGTTGCGGGGGTAAATACAAGAACTCCCCAAAAACAATAGGCGCTTTACGCTATGCAGGCGGGCGGCTTCAACGATATTATTTTGTATGCTCAAATTTTCATAAATAAAATCGCCGCGATAAGTATTATTAGCATGTATGCCGCCTACTTTCGCTGCGGCTAAAAAAACATAATCCGGCCTTTCTGCCGCAAAAAAATCATCAACGTCTCTTTGTTGGATCAAATTTAACTCAGAGCGAGAGCGGGTGATAAGATTGGCATAACCATCTTGCTGCAGCATACGCAAAATAGCAGAGCCTACTAAGCCTCTATGTCCCGCAATAAAGATTTTATCTGTTTTTTTCATAAGATTTCCTTAGGAGTGCTCTATCCATTTTATGAGACTTTTGTATTTAAATTTACGCATTGGATAACACTTTTTTATTTTAATGTAAAGCCAAACCAGACAAAGTCTAGCAATTACGTTCTTTATCTACCTTTTAAACAAAGGTCATGCTATTCTTTGCAGCCAGATAAAGATATCTGCATGAATTTTAATTACGGAAAGTTATATAACCTGGAAGTCGCTTTCATGAATATTTCAGATAAAAGTGCCGCACTAGAACTTGTTACTGATTCATTACAAGGCCTTCATCAGCCGGAAAATCCTGATCTGCCGAATCTCCAAGATTTATTGAAAAAAATTGATACCATTACACTCAAGTTAGCGGGTTATGAAAAGCATGATAGTCAAACATTAGACACCTTGCCAGCTGACATTATCAGCATTAACGATAAATTAAATATAGATCCCATTGATCATCAATCTAATACTCTAAATAAAATTGAGAGTACATTAGTAAAATTAGAACACTTAGCTACACAACTCAAAAAAAACCAGCTAACCATGCAAAATGAATACTTAACTATCTATCAAGCTAGAGGCACGGTAATAGAAGAAATGCATAAAGCATTAAAAGCCTATCGTGCAGCAAGCATTAAATGGCAAATTAAAGAGTTTTTATATCCTCGCATTGGAAAATTATATCAATATGCCCCTCGCCGCTTTCAGATACCTAAACGGTATTACCAAAAAGCGCATCTGAAGAATATGCCTAAGATTTCAATTGTGACGCCCTCGTACAATCAAGGGCAATATATTGAGCGAACACTAATGAGCGTTCTTGAACAAAATTACTCAGCATTAGAGTTTATTGTTCAAGATGGCGGATCCAATGACGAAACGGTTAATATTTTAAAACGCTATCACAATCAATTGACGAATTGGGAATCAAAAAAAGACACTGGCCAATCCAATGCCATCAATTTAGGATTTCATCATGCAAGTGGTGAGATTATGGCTTACCTCAATTCAGATGATATCTTGCTACCAGGTACCTTACATTATGTAGCACAGTATTTTGAAAAAAATCCTGATGTCGATGTTGTTTACGGCCATCGTATTATTATTGATGAAGCAGATAGAGAAATTGGGCGTTGGGTATTACCGGCTCATGACTCGAAAGTGCTTACCTGGGCTGACTATATTCCGCAAGAGACTTTATTCTGGCGCAGAAGGATTTGGGATAAGGTGGGCGGGAAAATCGATGAAAGCTTCCGCTTTGCCATGGACTGGGATTTATTACTCCGTTTCGACCAAGCTGGAGCCAAGTTCAAAAGACTACCAAGATTTATGGGGGCTTTCCGCGTCCATACTCAGCAAAAAACATCTAGTCAAATGAATGAAGTTGGTTTACAGGAAATGGATAGATTGCGAATGCGCTGCCATAAAAAACCTGTATCACATATGGAAATTAGCAAAAATATTCGCCGCTACCTAATCAAGCATGTTCTTATCAATAAGCTATATAGAATTGGGCTATTACGTTACTAATTAAAAGATTACATGGAGATAATCAATTGTTAAATAAGCACCGGTCTATATATAGCTATGGCTAAAATAATTTTAACGTTATCAGCAGGCGGATTTGCCATGAAAATGATCGGATTTGCCATCCAGCTGCATTCCAACCTCTTTTCATTCTCAAATGATTTGATTATATATCACAATCAGTTATTATTTGCTGCAAATCGTTAATCTAGTTGATGGGCAAGCTACATGCAAAGCTTGAGATAATCTATAGGGAGAATTTATTTAATGCTAGAAAGGAATGCTATGTCTACTCAAACTGATAACAGCCTATATCAACAAAACACCGACCTTGAAATTATCTCTACTTTAATCCCATTCTTAAAAGATAAATCATTTATTGATATCGGCGCTGAAAAAGGCACCTTCACTGAATTCTTAAGCAAACACGGCCTTACAGGCGTTCTTTTTGAACCATTGCCAAAATTCGCCCCTGAATTAACAATTATCGCAACTAAAACGGGCTGCCAGTTTCTTTCTTATGCCATTGATCAAACAGACCGAATAGCTAATTTTTATGTCGCCAGTGATCATCATGACAACTCTATGGATTACTTTTCTTCTCTACATGCATTAACGCAAGATGACCGCATTATTCACAAAAAATCCACCACCGTCACATGTCGCAGCATGGACAGCCTACTTCAAGAAGGTTTAATTAACAAACGGGTGGGCATTTTAAAAATCGACACAGAAGGGAATGATTTAAATGTTCTCAAAGGCATGACAGCTATTGATGCTGAAATTTTAATGTGTGAATACTTCATGCCAGGCATTTATGCTGGATGGGAGCTAGGACATCCCATTGGATTAATCGCCGAAGCAAGACGGCTCGGCTTTCAGCATTGCATTTCTATTAAACGAGCGGATGAATTTGAGCTTGTATCCATAGACAATACCGCTTTTGTTGATAAACAATGGGGTAACTTAATTTTCCTGAAAGACGACCTGTTTGAAAAAGCTAAATCCTTATTAAATGAACTTTCTGCAAAAAAAGAAACGCAATTATTTGAAAAATTGATTGGCCAATCACAACTCTTGAGGAATGAAATTGCAACGCTTCATCAAGCATGTGAAGAGCGATTATCTGTCATTAACCAATCCCAAAGTATAATTAATGAACTAAATAATGAAATTGCAAGGCTTCATCAACCTTGTGAAGAACCGTTACCTGTTATTGTTATTAGTCCACCCCAAAATAAAGTTAATGTGCTAAAACATCTCATTGTCACCCATTACACCAACTTATCCCAACGGGTTAGAGAATTTATACGACCACGCATTGGGTCAACCGACCAATATTTGCCTCGTAGATTAGTTATTCCAAAGCATTATGGAAAAACACCTACACCGAAAACATCACCAACTATTTCAATAGTGACCCCCTCATTAAATCAAGGCAAGTTTATTGAAAGAACCATTCAGAGTCTTGTTGATCAAAACTACCCTGCGCTTGAATATATCATTCAAGACGGTGGATCAGTGGATGGCACAGTGGATGTCATAAAGCAACATGAATCCTCGATTAAATTTTGGGAATCAAAAAAGGATAGCGGCCAATCTAATGCCATCAATCTTGGCTTTCAGCACGCTAACGGTGAAATTATGGCTTATCTAAACTCAGATGACATCCTGATGCCAGGTACGCTAAATTATGTAGCGGATTATTTTGCCAAACATCCCAAAGTAGATGTAATTTATGGACATAGAATTCTAATTAATGAGAGTGACGATGAAATTGGCCGCTGGGTATTACCTCAGCATAGCTCTGAAGTTCTCACTTGGGCCGATTATATTCCACAAGAAACCGTATTTTGGCGAAAAAGTATTTGGGACAAAGTAGGTGGTAAAATTGATGAGAGCTTCCACTTTGCAATGGACTGGGACTTGCTTTTACGCTTTGCAGATGCGGGCGCAACATTTAAACGGCTACCACGATTTCTTGGTGCATTTCGTGTTCATCTCTTGCAAAAAACCTCATCTCACATGAATGAAATGGGCTCTCAAGAAATGGAAAAACTTAGAATGCGATGCCATCAGCGGAACGTCAGCTCTAGCGAAATATCAAAAAATATTCGATCGTTCTTAATTAAGCATGTCATTATGAATAAATTATATCGACTCGGAATTTTGAAATACTAAACTTATTGTTTGTGTCAGGAGGATACCTTGATTTTAGTTACTGGTGGAAGTGGATTTATAGGTTCAAATTTTGTATTAGACTGGATTGCCTGCCAAAATGAACCTATTATAGTTTTAGATAAACTTACCTATGCTGGCAATCTTAATAATTTAAATAGCGTGAAAAATAATCCTCTCTTTACCTTTTTTCAAGGGGATATTAATGATAAGGGATTAATCGAGACATTACTTAAAACTTATTCTCCGCGCGCCATCTTAAATTTTGCTGCGGAAAGTCATGTTGATAAGTCCATTAACAACCCAGATGAATTTATTCGCACGAACATCAACGGTACTTTTTGCCTCTTAGAAGAGACACGCCAACATTGGAATTCTTTGAATAGTGATGATCAATCCAGCTTTCGTTTTTTACAAATATCTACCGATGAAGTATATGGCTCATTAGGCGTAAACGAAGCGGCCTTTAGTGAAACGCGAGCTTATTCTCCCAATAATCCTTACTCAGCTTCAAAAGCTGCAGCTGATCATTTAGTGAATGCATATCATCACACCTATCAGCTGCCGACACTTATTACTAATTGTTCAAACAATTACGGTTCGTACCAATTTCCTGAGAAACTAATACCTCTAACTATTCTCAACGCATTGCAGCATCAACGCTTATCTATTTATGGAGATGGCTTACAAATTCGTGATTGGCTGCATGTTTCGGACCACTGCTCCGCAATCAGAGAGGTTTTGTCAAAAGCCACTCCAGGACAAACATATAATATTGGTGGGCACTGTGAAAAAACTAATATAGACGTTGTCAAAACAATATGCTCATTACTTGATAAGCTAAAACCAAAATCTGACTCTTCTAGCTACGCGTCGTTGATCACACATGTTAAAGATAGACCTGGCCATGATCGACGTTACGCTATTGATGCTAATAAAATCTATCAAGATCTTGGCTGGCTTCCAAAAGAAAGTTTCGAATCCGGTATTCAGAAAACCATATCATGGTATTTAAACAACTTAGACTGGATCTCCACCATCAACAACAATGACAATTTTCAAACATGGCTAGAACTTAACTATGATGATCGAGGCTAAAATATGAAAGGACTTATCCTAGCAGGCGGCAGTGGAACGCGGCTTTACCCTAATACACATGTTATTTCTAAGCAATTATTGCCCATTTACGACAAACCCATGATTTATTATCCACTCAGCACATTAATGCTGGCAGGGATTCGTGACATTTTGATTATTTCCACCCCGCAAGCAACCCCCTTATATGAGCAGCTCTTAGAAGATGGAAGCCGTTGGGGGATCAACATCACCTATGCAGTGCAATCTTCCCCTGATGGCTTGGCGCAAGCTTTTATTATCGGCAAAGATTTTATTGGCAATAACAATTGCTCATTAATACTTGGTGATAATGTATTTTATGGAAATGATCTAGTAAATGACTTACAAGATGCAACTAAAAAAACTAAAGGGGCTACCATTTTTGCATATCCAGTTAATGACCCAGAACGTTATGGTGTTGTTGAATTTGATGAGCAAGGAAAAGCCATCAGCATGGAAGAAAAACCAAAAAAGCCAAAATCTAATTATGCTATTACAGGATTATATTTTTACGATAACCAAGTCGTTGACATTGCTCGTTCGCTCAAGCCGTCAGCACGTGGCGAACTTGAGATTACTGATATTAATAAGCATTATTTGCAAAATGATGAACTAAATGTCGCCATGATGGGGCGTGGCTATGCATGGCTTGATACTGGCACATGTGAATCATTATTAGATGCCGGCTTGTTTATTCAAACTTTAGAAAGAAGGCAGGGTTTAAAAATCGCTTGCCCTGAAGAAATTGCTTTTCGAATGGGCTACATCAGCGCCAATGAACTTGAAATGCTTGCACAGCCCTTATTAAAAAATGGCTACGGCCAATATTTACAGGGATTATTATCAAAAAAACTTGTTTATTAATCTCGGGTTTTTAACACTATGTTAACTTGTAGTCGCTTTTTTGGGATATTTTGTTAGAATCTTCCTGTTTAAAGTGTTACTGCAATAACAATAGTATTAAATAAATACAAGCTTATGGAAGAACATCAATAAGGAGTGAAATAATGTATTCATTAGTGATTCCAGTTTACAAGAATGAAGAATCCATCTCTCAGTTAATTTTTGCCTTAGAAGGCATGAATAATAAACTAGGTAATCAGTTAGAAGTTGTTTTCGTAGTAGACGGAAGCCCAGATCAATCCTACGCTCTCTTAAAAGCACAACTTCCACAAGCTTCATTTACCTCTCAGTTACTACTGTTATCAAGAAACTTTGGATCTTATGCAGCATTTCGAGCAGGCCTAGAAAAAGCACGAGGACAGTTTTTTGCGATAATGGCAGCTGACTTACAAGAACCACCTGAACTCATTATTGAAATTTTTGAATGCTTATCTAAAAGCCCTATTGATATAGCTTTCGCACAAAGATTAGGAAGAAAAGACCCTCTAGCACAAAAAATGTTTGCTAAATTATTTTGGTTTATTTATAAAAAAGCCATTTTAAAAGATATGCCCGCAGGTGGCGTTGACATTTTTGGATGCAATCTAGTCTTTAGAGATCATTTATTAAAACTTAATGAATTAAACAGCTCAACAGTTGGTTTAGCGTTTTGGTTAGGCTTCAGACGAAAATTTATTGGCTATCAACGACTCGAGCGACAACATGGAAAAAGTGCGTTTAGTTGGGGAAGAAGAATAAAGTATTCTATGGATAGCTCATTTGCATTCTCAGATATTCCTATTAAATTACTTTATTTTATCGGGATCGCAGGTATTAGCATTTCATTTTTGCTTGGATTAATTATCATTGGTGCAAAAATATCTGGCGCAATCCCTGTTCCTGGCTATGCAGCTACTATCATAACCATTGTGTTTTTTGCCGCACTCAATCTAATGGGTCTTGGCATTATTGGCTCTTATGTCTGGCGAGCATTTGAAAATACCAAATCACGACCCCAAAGTGTTGTGATGTCTGCTCTAGAGTTTTGTAAATCTGACTTAATAATAGAAAAAATGTCTGCCTAAATTAATGCTAGCGATCAAAATCAACTTTATAAACGCTCAAAGTCCTAGGGAATCGCCGTTAGAAACGCTGGCGATTCTCCAAAGGTATGAAAAATTACTCAATCCTTTCTAACTGCTTTTGATCGTTATTATTGTGATATTGATTGCCACATACACATTTATAGCTTTGTGGAAATTTATTTGCAATGAGTCGCTCGCCACATTCACACACCCATCCCATTATTTTTGCTGGGTTACCAAAAACTAAAGCATGTGCCGGGACATCACGGGTAACCACACTGCCTGCACCTACCATCGACCAACGCCCTATTGTAATTCCAGGAAGTAAAGTGGCATTTGCACCAATGCTACAACCTTGGAGAAGATAGGTTCGATCATAATCTAATGAATACTGCATGCTACGAGGACGCTTATCATTAGTAAAAGAAACGCAAGGCCCAACAAACACATCATCCTCGATTTCTACCCCAGTCCAAAGATAAACACCGCATTTGATAGTAACTCTATTGCCTAAAATGACACCCGTCTCTATGAACGTATGATCACAAATATTACACTCTGAACCAATTATTACACCCGGAAGAATATGAGCAAATGCCCATACCCTAGTTTTTGCACCTATTCTCACATTTTCTTCAACCAATGCATGAGAATGAATTTTTACTTCAGGGTCAATGAGTGAGGCTTTTATTTTCTCTAAAGATTCCAACAACAAGCACCTTCCGTTAATTAGTAAATATAATTATTTCTGCACTACCTATAAAGCCATATGACTTTCGATAACCTCATTAATGCTATTTGACACTTTTTCAATTTGAGCTTGCTTCATCGCAGGACCCATGGGGATACTCAACACTTCATTATGAATCGCTTCTGAAATAGGAAAAGCACCATTTTTTAATTTCAATTCAGCATAAGCAGGTTGCAGATGAGGTGGAATTGGGTAATGAATCATCGTATGAACTCCATTTTCCTCTAATTGCTGTTTCAATTGCTCACGATCGGAAGTTCGCACTACAAATAGATGCCAAACTGGATCAGCCCAATCAGGAACCATGGGTAATTTAATATTGTCTTTATTTAGATGAAGTAAATAATGAGAAGCAATTTTTTTTCGTCGTTCATTCCATTCATCCAATTTAGTTAATTTAATACGTAAAAATGCTGCTTGTAGCTCATCAAGGCGGGAATTTGTACCTATTATATTATTATAATATTTCACACGTGACCCGTAATTTCTAAGCATCTGAATCTTGTTCGCAACTTCTGGATCATTCGTAACAACTGCTCCACCATCACCAAATGCACCCAAATTTTTACCTGGATAAAAACTAAATCCTGATGCATCCCCTAAAGAACCAACGCGGACTCCCTTATAGCGTGCACCATGAGCTTGAGCGGCATCTTCTATTACTTTAAGATTATATTTCTTTGCGATTAAATTAATTGGATCCATATCTGCTGGCTGGCCATATAAATGAACTACCAGGATTGCTTTTGTGCGTGGCGTAATGGCGGCTTCAATTAATGAAGGATTAATATTGTAAGTATTTTCATCAGGCTCTACTGGAATAGGCTTAGCTCCTACCTGAGTAACAGCCAACCAGGTTGCAATATAAGTATTAGCAGGGACTATTACCTCGTCAGCAGGTCCGATGTCGTATGCTTCCAATATCAGACGCAGTGCATCTAAACCATTACCAACTCCAATGCAGTATTTTGCATTACAATAATGAGCAAACTCATTTTCAAATGCTTCCACCTCTTTTCCTAAAATATACCATCCGGATTCTGCAACCCGACGATGAGCATCATCTAATTCATTTTTGAGTTCAAGATAGCTAGCTTTTAAATCAAGAAATGGTATATTCATTTTTTTCTCGCGCTTGTTTTAAGTATTGTGGGTAGTTTCTATGGTAATCAGCTTCATCATAATGCTCAGATGCCAGAACAACACAAACGGCATCAGGCGAAAAATTACTTAGTTCTCGCCAAATCATGGGGCAAACATATAAAGCCATGTTTGAACCTTTCATATGTATCGTTTGCTTGGCAAATCCATCATCAATTAAAAGATCAAAGCTTCCAGATATCGGAATAATCAGCTGTTCAAGATTTTTATGTGCATGCCCACCTCTTTCTGAACCATTGGGCACTCCATAAAGATAATAAATACGCTTAATTGGAAAAGGAATATCTTTATTTCCTTCAATAAAAGTTAGATTTCCGCGTTCATCTTCAATTTTCGGAAGATATATTAATTTGCACTTCTTTATACTCATTTATATTCCTTTAAAATGTAGCCACTAAGCAAATATGTAATTGGTACCGAGATAATAATTACCAAGAGAAGTGCAGCATTTGCATTTATCCTCATTTGGTCTACAAAAATATAAAGACTAGCGACACCTAAAAAATATTGAACCAAATACACAGAAGGGAACTGCATCATCTTCTTTAAAGAGAGAGAGTTATTAAAAACAAAAACTGAATTAATATAGTAAGAAATTAAAATACCAACAATATAAGTGATTGTGTAAGCAGTATAATAAGGAAAGAAATGCAATAAACTGAAATATATTGCATAAGTGACGGCTGTATTAAAACATCCACCCACTAAATAATATGCAAAGCGATGGCTAATGAGGTTCATTAACCAAAACTCGAAATCGGCTACACATTAGAGTAATCATTTGCCACATCCCTATTGACCTTTCAATTCCTATAATATTTTCTAAAAAAGCCCTTTTTTATCATTCAAAATTTTAAACCCTAAAAATTCTATTTTTGCAGCCACTGGACGTTGATCAACGCCTGGTAAAGATACTGATTTAGTAAAATGTAATTCAACCCTTCTTCGCCCTTGATCAACATTCACCGGTATATTAATAACAAAAGCTGGCGTTAAAACTTGTTGCGAAGCTATTTTTTTACCATCTATGTATATTGAAACGGCGGGGGAATCCATATAATTGTCTGGTAATATCCCTTTAATGATTAGCTCGCTGCGTTTAGCTGGATTTGTTAAGTTAAAAAACGCATCTTCAGAAATCCAACCATCTTCATATATACCTGAATATTCCAAATTAGGATTATTCAAATCTGCTGGGAAATAACTCAAGTTAATAGGCGCCTGCATTTCCTGATATTCTCGCGCTGATACCATGGAAATATCTCTTGCAAAGCCAATTAGCTTCCTATCATCAAAAGAAACATTTGCTCCATATAATTTCATTAAACCATGTCGCTCAACAGAGAAGCTCTTTCCATCTCTGCCCATATCGATCATCAAATACGGATTATTAGCAATATATTGTGGGGAAATAATTGGAGGGGAAAAAATTCGTGCTGAACCACGCCCCATAATAGGAAAAGAAAGACGGCTAGCTCCTATTACAACTGGTTTTGGCAGATTAGTATCTCCATTTCCATTTAAGGTGTTGGTAAAATTTATTTCCAGCCGTGCTCCCTTAGTAGGATTAACAACTTGAATCAATAAATAGCGACCAATACCACCCATAGATTGTTTGCTATAAAAATAATCTTTTTCTATGCCATATACAGAAACATGTCCAGCATTGTGGTAATAATGCTGTCCAACACTAGAATTAACAAAAATAACATGATTTGATACTTCACTGACCCGCTTAACAATATATTTCAAATGATTTTTATCAATATATTTTCTCCGATTAAAAACATCTTGCACGGGAGGACTTATAATCAACAAATTATTATTTGTTAACTGAGTTCGTGGCTTAACAAATTTTACTTCTAAATGAGGATCATTAAGCGGGAAAATTACTTGATCAGCTAATATGTTTAATTTTTCATCGTAATTATGCACAAATAAACCAGGCATCAATTTTTTCAGGATACTTTTAGAATTTATATTATGTTTGTTATAAAAATTATCTGAAAAAAAAGCGGTATCTTTATGCTGTAAATATAATCCTAGAATATGAGCAGGAACTATATTGACAATATCAAGTCCAACCATATTATTAGAAGCGTCTAACTTCGCCAATGATGCCATTTCATCATAGATATGACTCTGGGAAGCTAGTGGTAATTCGACAAATGAACTACCGATATCTCCATAACTACACTTAATGTAATAATGCTGTGAATATAAATTTAATAGGACAAATAAAAATAATAATGCCTTTCCTACTATTTTTCGTTGCTTAGTAAGAGCGATTACTCCTACAACAATCACACCAATAAGAAATGGCTGTACATACATAGCTATCTTAAAGAGGCCAAAACCACTGTTGTGACGAAACAAATCAATTGTGAAAATAATCATGACAAAAGTCATGATAGCGGCAGGATATCTTTTTGAAGTTTGAGCAAAAACTATAAAGATGGTAATTAAGCACAAAATTATTCCGGCGATAAGATACAAAAACTGCCATGGCTCAGAATAAGTCAAGGGTATGGGCACTAAACCCCAAAGATTTGCCATGCCACTAGGAACCAAGAAATATGGAAATAACTCAGTTGCTTTACTGGTTGCAGTACCAATCTGTGTCAGAGCTGATCTGATGGTAAATTCGTATATGTTTATCCAATAGATGTTAAATACGATAAGACTGATAATCACAGAGAAGATCATTGTGCGCCAAAATAAGCTGCCAGGCCTCCAGCCTTTAAAAAGGCTAATACTTAAGTACAAAATAAATGAAAGAAGCAAAAATGGCCCAACTTCTGGATAATCAATCAGTAAGGCAAGTGCAACTAAGCTAATTAAAATACTTTGGCGAATAGCATTATATTTTTTATGGGTAGAAAATGGCTGCAACAATAATATGCAGGCTGAAATCAGCAGCGTAAGGCCCCCAACTTGTGCAATTAACTGATAAAGTGTACCCAATGCGGTTAATGCAGAACAGGCCAATAAGAAGCACGTTATTAGTGCTGCCCTATACCAACGCTGTGATTGATAAATCATGGCTCCAGTTGTGCTAATCAGAGCTAAATTTAATCCTACAATTAATGGCATGTAAATTTGATATGGGCTATATCCAAATATTCTGCTTACCATAGCAAGCATCAGCTCACTGCCAAATCGATGCATGTCAACTACATATATAAACCACCAATATTGAGTATAATCACGCCCTCTCAATATCTCATTAATGTCAGGTAACTGATAAAAACCGTGCTGCAATAATCGTTGCGCCCCCAGACAATAAAATGTCATATCGCTGTTGCCATAGCTTATCCAATTAAAGCCAAATTCAAGCAAAGGAGCGCCAACCAGACATAATCCTAAAAAAAATATAGCGACAAAGAGATAATAGCGACGCAATGGAAAAATTGGTTTTCGCCAGAAAAATATAGCAACACTGGAAATTAGTAATGTCACTGTTAATGGGATTGCAAAAGTTCCCACAGGTAAATTTGCTCGATTAAGTAAAAATGCTGCCACCAACGTGACTGCGATACCAACCGAGGGAGCTAATAAGATATTTTGAAATGTATGCCGCTGAGAACGTAAAATACTTAACGCTGCATAACCAACGACACCCCAAAAAGACAAAAAAAACAGGGGTAATAAAAAAGCTAGCAAATTGATTTTATCCATAAAAACGTAATCCTGTTGTTTTTATTTTTTGTCTTTACACGACATCCGTTCTATGAAGATCTAGAGCAAAATGCAATGACAAACTTAATATAATCCAAAATATTTATCTTTGTCTAGAAGGCTGAATCTTAAATCACAATTGGAAGTAACGCAATCTTTAATATCACGAATATTGTTTGTTTCATTTCAGCTAACATTGGTGCGATAAAAGCTTACGTAGACTTAATATAATGTTTAGCAACCGCAATCTCCTTAATTTTTGGCGCAATTTGAGTAGCCATGAGCTTGCCCCCGGGCGCAAGAAGATGCTGTAAATCTTGATAACTATCCGCTGGAGGGCTCTTAACAATCATTGAATGATAACCTAGAGATTCTTTAATAGCATGCGATTGATTTAGCACTATTTTATAAGCTTGTTTGGACTTATCAGGAAAGACGCCAACATATTTTGGATTGTACGTTGTCACAACACATAAAATATTTGAACGATAACGTGGACTAAAAGCATTTTCATAGCTAAGTATTACACCCTCTAATGGCACTTTTTTAAACTTATTAGAAGGCAAATCAACAGCATCTATAAGACCTTGAGCTATAATTTTTGCAACAGGGCCTAGTTCAGCATGGCTTTTATCACTCTCAATTTTTAGTTTTTTAAAATCTAAATCCACGTCATGATAACGGCGTTTAGCAACAAAAGGATCGGCAAAGACATATCTATCCCACACGCTAAATACAAAACGATAACCCACCCAATTCCAGAGATTTTTAAAATAGAACCAACTATCTAAATAACTGACTATATGCTGTTCTGCACCTACTGCAGTAAAAATTTGCTTTTTCCTTAACGCACGGATTTCTTTCATCTCTATTTTATCAGGATGAAATAAATTTTTATAATATGCATCCCAATAAATATACTTATAAGGATCTATTCCATCAGCCTCACTAGTCGCCCACTCAGTCGAAGACACAAAAATTATTTTTGGATATTCTTCAATCAACATACGGAAAGCAACTGCGCCAAATGAGGTAAATGTTGCTGAATCATTTGCATAATTAAGAACTTTATATTCATCACCAAGTTGTTTCTGAAGCTCGTTAGTCCAAAGCTCATCTTGATTTTGCCCCACCCCTCTAAAAATTGAACTCCCTCCCACTAACACAAGAATTTTATCTCGGCTTACTTTATGCCTAGCTGTGATTAACAGTTCTTTAGCTGTTGGATAATACTGCACACCAGGACCAATAATGGTAAAAAATCGGTGAAAGTGATTGAATCTCGCTTTCTGGCTAACCATGTAACCCACTACAGAGCACAAAATGAAGCTGAGCAAAATACCCGCAAAGAAATATTTTGGGCTTGATAATTTAACCATCGCTATTCATCCCATCGCTCTCTAAAATGAAACATAAATGAAGGATTTTGCTGGAATCGAAAATCGATATAAAAAGTAATGCAAAAGAATCCCTACTGCGATACCCATCAGAATATTGGTACCATTTTTTACAATAGTCTTGATCATATATAACCTTTTTAGCGACCCATCAAGGACATCAACATCATTATTGCGTCATTAACAGGGTAAAAAAAGAAAAGCCACCCAACAGAAACATACATAAAAGTGACAGCCCACCCCATCGGGGCAATTACCATTCTACTATTTGCGTGAATGAGAACAGGAATTCGAGAAAATAATGATTTAATATTGGCCGAGACAACCAATCCAATCCCATGATAAATGCCCCAAAAAATAAAATTCCATGCAGCACCGTGCCACAAACCACAAATAGCGAATGCAACTACCCCATTAAAAATTTTACGTAAATTCCCATGTTTATTACCTCCAAGTGGTATGTAAATGTAGTCACGAATCCATGTACTTAAAGAAATGTGCCAGCGCTGCCAAAATTCTTGTAGATTAGTTGCAAGATAAGGCCAGCGGAAATTTTCGGGGAGTTTGATGCCCATCAGTCGCGCAAAACCAATTGCAATATCACTATAACCGCTAAAATCAAATAAAATACGCAAACTAATTGCTACCACTAATAGCCATCTTTTCTCTAAAGGAAGAATAGCTAAATTTGGTTGCCAGAAATCAATAAAGCCAGTGAGATTATCAGCGATGAGCAATTTTTTGATAAGCCCAACCACTATTCTCAGTGTTCCCACCTGAATATCTGTCACATTAATTTGCCTACATCCTGAGGTAAGTGCAGGCAGGAATTGCTCAAAACGCTTTACAGGGCCTGATACAATGGAAGGCCAGAAAATAGAAAACAAAGTGAAATTTGTTACAGAGCGAATTGGCTCTTTTCCTCTCTGCACGTCCATAAGATAATGCACAAATTCAAAAACAAAAAAACTGATGGCAAGAGGCGCAACCGCTGGAAGAAAATTCTGTTTTGCAGCGATCAGCATCTGCTGAGCCATATCTTCATTCACAAAACTGAGAACTTGGGCTAAGAAAAAGGTGGCATATTTATAAAATGCCAACTCCAACACGCATAAAATAATGGCTGCTGTTCGAAATATTTTATTGTTTGATATGCCAGCAAAGTAGGTAATAACGCCAAGGAGAATAATAGGAGCAACACCGGCTGGCCCTGCAAAACGATAATGAAAAATTATGCACGCCAATAAAAGCCAGTACTTACGAAATTTTGGTACATTAATAAGCCAAAATATAGGGAAGAAAATAGCAGCAAAAACGATAAACCAATAGGTTATGAACATAAAAAAAGCTACTCCCTGCTTTATTACTTTAGCGCAACCATGACATTTCATCTGCTCGCAATTACGCCTGAAAATATATCAGGGTAATCTCCGTTTTAACAGCATTTTTCGCGATGAATTGATTCATCTTAAAAGTCACCCAGATAAACAAAAAAGTAATCTTGAGGGTTGTATTAGATGCATTTGTGTCTTTTGTGGCCATAACCGTAAATATGCAGTACGGCTTTTGGGCAAAAAGCCAATCACGCGGCAGCCATCGATCGAGGCATGACGAAAATAGCGACTCACTGCCTCGATTTGTATTGTCTTTATCGTTAATATCCTAATACAGCTACTAACGCTTGGAATTCTGAACGATGTTGCAATTCGTTCGTCCATTGATCTTGTAACACTGCCTTTTTTGACAAAGAAATTTGTGAATCACCCATCCTATTTAAATTTCCAGTTACGGCATTATTTTTATAAAATTTGCTCGTAAAATCTTCAGAAAAAGGCAATTCAAAGTAATGGCATAAATCTGATATAGCCTCTATAGGAGATGAAACGATATCCTCATATTTAATTATCTTGCAACCTGCAAAATCAGTTAAAAAAGTATCATATCCACTTAAAAATAAATCTGGACTTAGCATGCCTCTAACGATTTCATGTGAACGTAAGCTGTTATATTGATAAAGAGGGTGGCGAACTAAAAGAACCGATCTACAATTAAAAGTGTTGCCAATAGAATGCATTAAACTGGAGTTCATGGCTGGTTTTATCAGAAAAGGAACACCATAGTAATCTATGTAATTATAATCGCGAATAATGACATTAATTCCCATTTTTTGAGCAGAAAATTTTACAGATTCCACAAAATGACAAAAGACTTTTTGATCTTGTAAATCCTTTGCTGAAAATTCATCCTTAATTGTGACAAATAAATCAGGATGCCACTTCTCTAATTGAACATATGGATTTAAACCACCTTCAAATAAATTTGCTGTTAATGGGTTGCACTCACTTAATACAATCACATTTTGCATTGAACCCAAACATTGTGTAAGTAATGTACCACCACACCCTCCCAAATCATGTATTAATTCTATGGAATTAACTGCTTCCCTAACGAGCGCCATTGCGGATTTCCTTCATTATTAATTGGTAGCAAATATAGTGGCATACGCCTAGTGATCTTGCCACCCTTTAGTGCGCACATTGATGCGTTTACCTTGTTGTGTAGGTCTAATGCATCATGTCGCATCAGGCGAAAAAAGTGGCTAATCAAGCGCGAACCTTTTGTGTAAGCCCTCAACTTTTTTTAGAACGCTTAACCTCAGCATCTAAAATATGAATAAGCTCTAAACGCTCTCGTGCAGCGGTATCTAATCCAGAAATCACTGACATGCGCTCATTACAAACTTTTTGCAACTCTATTACATTCTGCTCTAGCTCCGAAATACGCGCCAGCATGGCACCAGACCGATCCTCAATAGAAACTATTCGTGATTGTTGGATAAATTGCTCTAGATGCTCACCTGCATCAAGCCCAACCAATGACTTACCAGACCGCTCAAGCATTTCAATGGAGCAATAGTTTTTTACAAAAAATCGAATGATGCTGGCAGCAACTGTTGCACTGACATGTCGATCATCATGCTCAAATGGATCTAAAAAGTAATCATTTACCAATTCAAAGCTTGGAAAGTAAAACAGATTTTTATGCAATTGATCAGAATGATTTCGCAAAAATTCGTCTAAGGAAGCTCTCAAAATTGCTTTTGATACACTATTTCCAGTAAATGCGGAGATAGGACGAAATGTTACTGCTAATCTCACCGGAGAAACCGTAAATATAATTTTAAGATTAGGTACATGGGCTTTTCTTAACTGCTCGATTGTCTCCAGCCATTGTAACGACTGAGCCATTGTTTCAATACGTAGTTCATGTCGCTCAGGATCAAATTGATCTGCAGTCACTGCACGCCACAATGGCTCACCGGTGATACGATCATACCAAACCTCTGAAAGCCCTAATGTCACCAATAACACATCGGTCTGTAATAACGTATTACGAACTAACTGACGACGCTCTTCAGATGCTTCGAAAATATCTTTATTTTTATCAATCCATAACATGGAATCATCATTCAGCTCATTGAATGCCCAGCGAAACTGCTGTGCCACGACTGCAATACTCTCAAAATCTGATCCAAATCGAAGCAACGCATTGTAAGGAGAAGTCGGCATTGATTTATTAAAACCATGCTCTGCTAACCAAAGAATAAAATATCGTGCAAAACAGCTGCCAATTGCGAGTACTTTTGTTTCTGGGTGGATAATAGGCTGTGATGGCAACCAACCTTCTGCGATAGCACCCATGCCTAACTCATTTACTTTTGTTTTATTTGGTAGACGAGTATAAGTAGTACCTTTGTACCACTGCGATTTATTCGGCCGTTCTAGATGATTAATATCATCCTGACTCCATTCCACTAGTGCACGCCGAGATAGCTCTTCTTGCGATAAAAGATTTTGTTCAGTTTCTGTCACAATGTTATCCCTATAGAATAGATTAAAAACTTCCTTTTATAGATATCTTCAGCGGGAATTGTTATGATCTCGTTGAAGATACTTTAAGTGCAGCTAAAGCCAACAAACTATATTGGAAGATAATTTGCTGTCAATTAAAATATAAAGTATTATTCATCGCAATCTACGCCCCCAAATGGATAATTGACTAGGTGATAAATGAATAAAGTAGCTTTAATTACTGGTATTACAGGACAAGACGGCGCATATTTAGCTGAGTTTTTATTAGACAAAGGCTACATTGTTCACGGCATAAAAAGACGTTCATCCTTATTTAATACAGATCGTATTGATCATCTCTACCAAGACCCGCATAAACGTAATGCAAAGTTTTTTCTTCATCATGGTGACATGACAGATTCAACTAGTCTCATACGCATTATTCAACAAACACAGCCAGATGAAATTTATAATCTAGCAGCACAAAGTCATGTTGCGGTTTCATTTGAAGAACCTGAATACACAGCTAATGCTGATGCAATGGGTGCGCTTAGGATATTAGAAGCTATTCGTATTTTGGGTTTAGAGAAAAAAACACGCTTCTACCAAGCGTCTACCTCTGAGTTATACGGATTAGTTCAGGAAGTTCCCCAAACAGAAAAAACGCCTTTTTACCCACGATCTCCTTATGCAGTGGCTAAGCTATACGCTTACTGGATTACGGTTAACTATCGTG
This sequence comes from Gammaproteobacteria bacterium, assembly GCA_049294295.1. Lineage (GTDB taxonomy): Bacteria > Pseudomonadota > Gammaproteobacteria > DSM-16500 > DSM-16500 > Aquicella. Next base: position 19,370 of record JBAQCP010000048.1, read on the forward strand.
AAGCTTATGGCATTTACGCCTGCAACGGCATCCTATTTAACCATGAGTCTCCTTTACGTGGTGAGACTTTCGTTAGCCGCAAAATTACACGCGCATTAACCAGAATTAAACTAGGCCTACAAGATTATTGCTTATTCTTAGGCAACCTAGATGCTAAGCGCGACTGGGGTCATGCTAAAGATTACATTGAAGCACAATGGTTAATGTTACAACAAGATACACCTGAAGATTTTGTGATCGCAACAGGTAAACAGTATTCTGTGCGTGATTTTGTGATGAAGGCAGCTCGTGAATTAGGTATGAATATTACCTGGACAGGCACAGGCACTGATGAAAAAGGTCATGATCAGCATGGCAATTTGATTGTTGCAGTTGATTCTCGCTATTTCCGTCCTGCTGAAGTTGAAACCTTGCTGGGTGATGCAACAAAAGCGCAAACCAAATTGGGTTGGACGCCTAAAATCAGCTTCGATGAATTAGTGGCTGAGATGGTGGCAGAAGATTTGAAAGATGCGAAGCGTGATAGCATTGCTAAGCAGAATGGTTTTCAAGTGTTTGCTTATAACGAATAACGCTGTAGCTCGATAACAAACACTGTCATTCCCGCGCAAGCGGGAATGACAGCAGAGACTGGAACGTTAGAGATGAATCAACACGACAGTAGAAGTCACTCGAAGATTGAAATAGCTACCTATTAGGTTTTACAGATAACAATTTATCTATAATTTTTCCACCCAACACCTGCTGCGCCTGAAACCAAACAAGCAATCTTGCGATTCCCTTCTTATGCAGCCCCGCTGCCTCCCACAATGTCTGCCATGACCTCAGCAAAAAAAGTGGCTGTGGGAATTTCAAACGGTATTTTGTTTTCACTTTAGCAGTGGAATAATTAACTATCCATTGACTGGGTACACTACCTAATGTGTCATTTAACATATTTAAGGCTTCTAAATGCGCCTGTAAATAACAGCGAGACGACTTAGTGTCTGCATAGATGCGCGCGCCCGATAATACTTCAGGTAAATATGCAAAGGTCGCTTGAGCCTTGGCCAATCTCAGCCAATATTCGTAATCCATACAAAAGGTTAAGCGCTCGTTCAACATACCATGTTTATTTAAAGCACTACGGCGGATAAAAGCAGCCGGTTGCGAAATAAAACAATGCACTTTTAATCTCGAAAAACTAAAAGGCTCGGAAGGATAATCCTCTAACACCTGATCTTCATCATCTATTTGATATGCTTTTCCGTAAACAACATCAACACCCGGATGCTGGTCAAAAAAATCAGCGACCTTTTTCAAGGCACCAGGGTAATAAATGTCATCTGAGTTTAACCAACCTATATATTCCCCGCAGGTTTGTTTAATTGCTTTATTAACAGCATGAGCCTGACCAAGATCGGGTTCGGAGACATACACTAATTGATTAGCATGAGCAGACAGAACATCTAATGTCTTATCAGTGCTACCACCATCCATTATCACATATTCAAATTCGACCTCTTTTTGCTGCAATACGCTAGCAATGGTTCTTTGAATATATTTTCCCTGATTAAAAGAAGGTGTTACCACCGAGAATTTCATACCTTCTCCTCTTTCCTTCCATAGATGTCCTCAAATCGGACGATATCATCCTCACCAAAATAATTACCGGTTTGCACTTCGATAAAATGCAAAGGCTCTTTCGTGCGATTTTCCATTCTATGCTTCACAGTGACTGGAATATAAATAGACTGGTTCGCCGTTAATTCAATCTCTTCCTCGCCATGCGTTACAATGGCAGTGCCTTTAATAATAACCCAATGCTCTGAACGATGATAATGCATTTGCAACGATAATTTCGCACCAGGATTGACGCAAATGTGCTTCACCTGATAGCTGTCGCTCTTACTCAAGCTCTCGTAATAACCCCAAGGACGGTAAGCTCGACTATGAATTTCAGCCTCTTCTCTATCGTGACTTTGCATCGCACTCACTAATGCTTTGATATCTTGGCAGCTATCTTTATTCGCAACCAAAATGGCATCGGGTGTTTCAATAACAGCAATATTAGATAAGCCGACGACACCCACTAAGCGTTTATCGGCACGGAGATAAGAGTTGGTCACGTTTTCGGTATAGACCGAACCACGCTTCACATTACCGTCAGTATCTTTTTCGCTGATATCCCATAAAACATCCCAAGATCCAACATCACTCCAATCAGATTTAAGTGGAACGACGGCAATATTGCTAGCTTTTTCCATCACTGCAAAGTCGATAGACTCACTGCGTACATTTTCAAAATCTTTACCTAATCGATGGAAATCTAAATCAATTTCTACATTTTTAATAACCTTTTCACATGTGGCATAAATATCAGCTGCATGTTCTTGCATCGCCTTTAAGAAAGTAGACGCGCGGAATAAAAACATACCGCTGTTCCATAGGTATTCATTCGTCGCAATGTATTCTTTTGCTTTTTCTAAACATGGTTTTTCGACGAAGCGCTTAACGGTGTAACCTTTTTCACCGCCTAACGAATCGCCTTTTAGAATATAACCGTAACCTATTTCTGGTTTAGTTGGAACTACACCAAACGTGACTAAATGCCCAAGCTCAGCCAATTCAGCACCCGCAGCAACGGTTGCTTCTAATTGAGCTTGATTGCCAATAACATGATCGGCGGGCATCACAAACAATAGGGGGTCTTTACCCTGTTGTATTAAATGCATAGCAGCGACAGTAATAGCCGGTGCGGTATTTCGCCCTTTAGGCTCTAAAAAGATATCTGCTTGCTTAAAACCAGATTGGCATAATTGCTCAGCAATAATGAAACGATATTCTTGATTACAAATAACGATAGGCTGCATAGTGCTAATATTCTGCACATGTGCAATCGTGTTTTGGAGCATACTTTGCTCATTAACGAGCGGGAGCAATTGCTTAGGATGCACACGACGGGATAAAGGCCATAAACGAGTACCTGACCCACCACATAAAATAACTGGGGCTATTTCTCTTTTTGTCACACTAAACCTCTTTGACTATCCATGTTGATCGACCCCCAACATAACAAAAAAGGGTGCTTAAAGCACCCTTTTTTGAAGAGATCAAGCCCAATTAGCAGGCATTCCTGCTGAAAAATGCAGGAATCTGCAGCTCAATTAGTCAATGCTTAATTGGCCATTGATTTCTTGCATTTTTTCTTCATTCATTTTTTTGAAGCCTTTCACATTCATTAAATCATCCATGGTTTTGAAGTCGCCATGTTTTTTACGATAAGCAACGATTGCACGAGCTTTAGGTGCATTTAAACCTTTCACTTTCATCAATTCTTTAGCGGTTGCTTTGTTTAAGTCGATTTTTGTGGTCGCAGCGTCAGAAGTTTGTACAGCTGGGGTTGCTTCTGTTGCATTTTGGGTAGCAGCCGCTTCATTAGCGAAAACGGGGCTAGCAATGGCAGCAGCAACAACAGTTGCAAGTAAAGCACGATAGAAAGACATGGTGTAACTCCTAAGTAAGTTAGTTCAAAAGCTTTATAAAATCACTAAAACACTAAAGCAGAGTGAATCGAAAGTCTAGTGGTCAAACAAGATTTTTTTATTAGAATCAAAAAGAAGGCCCCAAGCTCATTGCCGTCATTGCGAGCGCAGCGAAACAATCCATGCAGCATATCAACACCCCACCATGGATTGCTTCGCTACGCTCGCAATGACGGCGATAGCTTTAACTGGCTCTCTGCCCCCATCTTTTTCATACAATGTAAGCGATGTCAGCACTTTGCGCAAAATCCACCACAAACTATAGAGACCCCCATCCATTTTTGTTACACTGCCAACTCTTTAGAAGCAATTTGTCACTAAATAAATAGGGAACCTTTTTATGCGTCTAACCTCATTCATTAAATGGAAGCGACAACTCGCGGCCGTTTTGACTGCTTTCATCATCTGCACGCCCGTGTTTGCAAATCCGATTATCCCGGTGCCGACTCAACCTCAGCAGCCTACATTTACCCCTAATGCACCTAATTTAGAAGCAACCGGGTATATTTTAATGGATTCGACCAGCGGTCGGATATTAGCTGAAAAGAATTCACAAAATCGCTTGCCACCAGCAAGCTTAACCAAGCTTATGTCTATGTACATTATTTCAGCGGCATTGAAAGGCGGTCAAATCCACATGGACGATAAAGTCCGTATTAGCACCAAAGCCTGGAAAACCGAAGGCTCTCGTATGTTTGTTAAGGCCGGCGATGAAGTGCCAGTGAGAGATTTAGTTCAAGGTATTATTGTTGACTCTGGTAATGATGCAACAGTTGCCATGGCTGAATATATTGCCGGATCAGAAGAATCCTTTACAGCAATGATGAATCAACAAGCCAAATTACTAGGTATGAATAACAGCCATTTCATGGATAGTACTGGCCTGCCTAATGCAGATCATTACTCTACTGCCCATGATCTTGCTATCTTAACTCGTGCTTACATCAAAGAATTCCCAGAAGACTATAGCTTCTATTCTGAAAAATGGTTTACCTATAACAACATTAAACAAGCCAACCGTAACCGTTTATTATGGCGCTTCCAGTATGCTGACGGTTTAAAAACCGGCCATACCAGTGAAGCGGGCTATTGCTTAGTGGCTTCTGCGAAAAAAGATGGTATGCGTTTAGTGAGCATTGTTTTAGGTGAACCAACAGACCAGGCTCGTACAGAAGATTCCATTCGCCTATTAACTTATGGCTTCCGCTTTTTTGAAACCCACAAATTATATAGCGCAGCAACACCTGTGGTAAAAGCACGCGTATGGCAAGGTCAACAATCTGAAACACCTTTAGGTGTGACGGAAGATTTTTATGTCACCGTCCCTAGCGGCCAATTTAAAAAAATACAAGCGGCTGTGGAATTAATAACTCCGTTGAAAGCACCTTTAATTAAAGGACAACCTTACGGTACGATTAATATTAATCTTAACAATCAATTAATTGCTACCCGTCCATTGATCGCCTTAAATGACAATGGCAAAGGTGGTATGTTTCGCCGTGCAACCGATTCTGTGAGTTATACTATTCATAAATATTTGACTAAATCTGACAATGATAAAGTTAACACCGGCTAAAGCAATAACGCTAATCCCGCGTGTCAGCGCGGGATGAAGTCTCTGGAGAACACAATGACAAGCATCCCCGATCAACCCGAAACCTTACTAACCTTTCCTTGTGACTTTCCTATTAAAGTTGTTGGACATGCCTCCCCTGAATTTGAAACAACTGTACTCGGGATTATTCATAAACATCTTCCATCGTTTTCTGATAGAGCTTTCCAAGCCCGTCCGAGCAACCAAGGCAAATACCTCGCGCTAACGATAACCGTACATGTCACCTCTAAAGATCAACTCGATAATATTTATCGAGAACTATCCTCCTCTCCTCAAGTGTTAATGGCTCTCTAATGGCTGATGAGTTGATTGTACGCTGGCTAGGCCGCCAACCTTACTTAGCAACCTGGGAAGCAATGCAAAACTTCACCAATCAACGTACGCCAGAAACCACTGATGAGATTTGGCTATTGGAACATGACCCTGTTTTTACGCAGGGTCAAAATGGCCAGCCTGAGCATATTTTAAATGCGGGTGATATTCCGATTGTGCAAACTGATCGTGGTGGGCAGGTAACGTATCACGGGCCTGGTCAATTGATGGTTTACGTATTGATTGATTTGAGACGACAAAAACTAAATGTCCGAGAGTTGGTGACGACATTAGAAGATGGCGTTATCCAAACCTTAGCTGACCTTAGTATCGAAGCTTATGCTAAACGGGAAGCACCTGGCGTTTATGTGAATGAACGTAAGATTTGCTCTGTAGGCTTACGTATTCGACGTGGGTGTTCTTATCACGGTATCGCCTTTAACATTAAGATGAATTTGGAGCCTTTTCAGCGAATTAACCCTTGCGGATATCAAGCATTACAAATGACTCAATTGAGTGAATTAGCTGCGGATGGGAATGTTCTGCAGACGGGGCTAGCCTATGTTAGCCACTTAGCTCTGAAATTGGCTTATTCAGTGCATTTTGTAAAATAAAATAATTATTAATCAAATGATTGTAAGCGATCGCCCCTGCATTTAACAAAGCTCCTATATAATATAAGCATATGACAGGGGATCACGACATATGCCTGACCCAGAAAAAGACTTACAAAATGCCAAAGCAATGATGAATTCTTTGCAGCATTTTTTAAATCAAAAAATTCGCGAACAACCAACAAAGCAGTTTAATGACAAATTGGTTGGCTTAACGAAAATGCTGGGAGAGATGCTGGGTGACTCATTAGAATCAAAACGAATGTTTATTCATGAACTACGCGCTAATATTAAAAAAACAGCTTTATCCGCCCTGGATAAAAATGCCCTGATTAAGATGGTTAACACGCACGCTTTTACACAAGCAATCCTTGATCAAACCAAAGAATCTAGAAAACTTATTCGTCGCGAGGCGATTAACTTTTCTAGCTTACCCAAAAAATTAGATAAAACCGACCTTCAAACAAATGGCAAATTACTCTCTGATGAACAAATTAAACAAGCCCAGAAAGAGTTTGCAAAACGAAAGTTTAAACCGAATGAAGTACCTTACCTTAGTAAAAAAATCTTAAAAACTCCTTACAGCATTTTAAAAAGTGATGACCAACTATTTGCCGTTTACGGTGGCGTAAAAGCAAACAAACATTTGGGTGCTGGTGCGTTTGGGACAGCTAAGCTTGCGCAAAATCTACAATCGGGGGAATGGTTTGTATTAAAGGTGCAAGCTGTTCAAGATAAAGTTGCGCTAGAAAAGGAGGCTGCTGTCTCTAAAGCTGCGGGATTAAGCATTGCAGCCGATGCAACTAGTCATAAAAAAACAGGCGATAAGCATCGTTTGCTAATGAATTTAGTGAAAGGTGAATCACTAGAGAGTTACTTAACGCATAGAAACAATCATCTAACCTCCAAAGAAAGATTAGAAATAGCGTTTAAAGCGTTAGATGCTTTTGAAGCACTTCATAGACAAAAAATGACGCATGGAGATACGGAAGCTAGAAACCTTATGATTGATGCGAGTGATGTACGCAATATAAAAATAAGCTTAATTGATTTTGGTAGTGCAAATATGAATTCTGCTCAATTTGCTCGTGAAGAAAAAGCAGAAGTTCGACAAATTGCAATTAATTTATTAGCGGATTTATTTAAGCTTAAAATAGACATTGACCCTGTGAATAGCAGAACTGCTTTCAAGGAAACTGAGAAAACAGCAATCGCCCTACCTAATAAAGAAGTAAGAGAAAAGTTTATCGGTATATTGGAAAAAATGAATGACAAGAATCCTACTGAACGGCCTATTATCAGAGATGTGATCAATGATTTTAAACAAGCGTTGGTTAGAGGTGAGGATAAGCAAGTTCGTCGACCTGTTATTAAGGTTGTTAAAGAGCATGCGGCTCAGCCTGAAGAACACGTGATAAGGAAACCGCGTTAAATTTGATTTCATAACCTGGATGGAGTCACTGCCACCATTGCGAGTCACTACTGTCATTCCCGCGAAAGCGGGAATGTGAGTTCACATTTCAAGTGCAACAGTTGTTTACGAAAAACCTCCGCGGGAGTTTGATAATCAAGACACTTCCTAGGAGTGTGATTATATAAAGCTCCCAC
>JBAQCP010000049.1:0-5363 GCA_049294295.1 Gammaproteobacteria bacterium
CCGCTACGCTCCATCCAGGCTACACCTGGCTGTCTTCATTCAGCAATCCCTAGAATACACTGCTCACCCCACCTCTGTCATTCTCGCTTCCCATTTGACTTGAATACACTATAATGTTTTTTCATTAAGATATCTGGGAATGTCATTATGTCCAAAAAAAGCTTTTTAATGGATCTTGCTGCACAATTAACGGACGCTCTTCCCTCGCACGTTAATACTCTAAAACAAGATTTTGAAAAAAATTGCCAGGCTATTCTATCCAAGGCATTTACGAAATTTGATTTAGTCACCCGAGAAGAATTTGATACGCAAACAAAAGTATTACTGCGTTCACGAAAAAAACTAGAAGCATTAGAAAAGAAAATTCAAGAGTTAGAATCGCATGGAAAATAAATATTTTCCGACGTTCACCAAAAATGATTATGAGCTTGTCGAACGCGAAGTCCTGTATCAAGGGATATTTCGTATAGCACGTTATAAAATTCGCTATCGCCTGTTTAATGGCGGTTTTAGTGACGTGGTTAGCCGTGAGGTGTTTGAGCGTAAATCGGCAGCTGCTATTTTACCTTATGATCCCGTCCTTGACCGATTAGTGTTGATTGAACAAATTCGACCAGGCGTCATGAATAGCGGTCAGAGTCCATGGGTAATCGAAATTGTCGCAGGCATACTTGGCAAAGATGAAGCACCCGAGGACGTTGCTAAACGTGAAGCGATTGAAGAAGCCAATTGTGACATTCTGGATATTTACCCCATATCCGAGTATTTTGTCAGCCCTGGCGGCAGCGATGAATTTATCAGCATTTATATTGGTCGTACTGATGCAAGCCAAGCCGGCGGCATATTTGGCTTACCTGAAGAAAGCGAAGATATACGAGCGTTCACTGTTTCATCCGATGAAGCGTTTGCCTTATTAAAGCAGGGCGAACTAAAAAATGCACCCACCATTATTGCAATACAATGGTTACAATTAAATCGAGCAGCTTTAAGAAATTTATGGCAGGTAAAATGAGCGCAAATACTCCTAAATCCAAAACGAAACAAGCGTATAATGCAGAAGCAATTGAAGTATTAAGTGGTTTAGAACCAGTCCGCAGACGCCCCGGTATGTATACCGATACGACCAGCCCCAATCACCTTGCACATGAGGTGATCGATAACAGTGTGGATGAAGCACTAGAAGGTTTTGCTAGTCGCATTGAGGTAGTTGTTCATAAAGATGGTTCTTTAGAAGTGATCGATAACGGTCGTGGTATGCCCGTTGATAAACATCCCGAAGAAAAAGTATCAGGTGTTGAATTAATTTTAACGCGCCTACATAGCGGTGCGAAATTCTCAAATAAACAATATAAATTTTCTGGCGGTTTGCACGGTGTGGGTATTTCCGTTGTAAATGCCTTATCTAAAAAATTAGAAGTCACTATTAAGCGCGGCGGTGAAGCTTACGCCATGACGTTTGCACATGGTGACAAAATTAAAGAATTAAAATCTATCGGCAAGGTAAACAAAAATGATACGGGTACTAGCGTTCACTTTTGGCCAGAAGAAAAATATTTTGATTCCGCAAAATTTTTGACTAAGCAATTAAGACATACCTTACGTGCAAAAGCGGTTCTTTGCCCAGGCTTACATGTCACCTACACCGACAATCATACTGGCGAAAAAGAAGAATGGTATTATGAAAACGGTCTCAGCAATTACTTAGATGAAGCGTTAGGTGATGTTGAACGTTTACCTGAAACACCTTTCCTCGGTTCATTTATGAGTGACAGAGAAGCGGTGGATTGGGCCGTTTGCTGGCTGCCCAGTGGTGGTACGGTGGTTGGTGAAAGTTATGTGAATTTAATTCCCACCTCCCAGGGCGGCACGCACGTTAATGGTTTTCGTACTGGTTTATCAGACGCATTAAGAGATTTTTGCGAATTTCGCAACTTAATGCCACGTGGTATTAAATTAGTCGCTGATGATATTTGGGATCAGTGTGCGCACATTATTTCGGTTAAATTGCATGAGCCGCAGTTTGCAGGCCAAACAAAAGAGCGTCTATCTTCCCGTGAATGTGCGACCTTTGTATCTGGTGTTGTGAAAGATGCCTTTAGCTTATGGTTGAATCAACATGTCGCATTAGGTGAAGCATTAGCATCACTTGCCATTAACAACGCGCAAAAACGCTTAAAAGCATCGCAAATTGTCACTCGTAAAAAAGTCACCGCAGGCCCTGCTTTGCCAGGCAAGCTCATTGACTGTACGCAGCAAGACTTAAAACGTAGTGAACTTTTCTTAGTAGAAGGTGATTCTGCAGGTGGCTCCGCCAGACAAGCACGTAGTCGTGAATTCCAGGCTGTCATGCCACTGCGGGGTAAAATCTTAAATACTTGGGAAGTCGATTCGGGTGATATTTTGTCATCACAAGAAATTCACGATATTTCTATTGCCATCGGCATGGACCCTGCTTCTAACAATTTAGATAGCTTACGTTACGGCAAAATCTGTATCCTTGCCGATGCTGACTCTGATGGTAATCACATTGCAACATTACTATGTGCACTGTTTGTAAAACACTTTAGACCGCTAGTTGAAGCTGGGCATGTTTACATTGCAATGCCGCCGTTATTTCGTATCGACCAGGGTAAAGATGTTTATTACGCACTAGATGAAGCTGAAAAAGAAGGTGTGATTGACAAACTGATTGCTGCCTCTAAAGATAAAAAGCCTAAGTACAACGTTATTCGATTTAAAGGCTTGGGTGAAATGAACCCTATGCAATTACGCGAAACCACGATGGATCCTGATACCAGACGATTAATGCAATTGATTTTATTGAAAGATGATAAAACCGATGAAATGCTGGATATGTTGTTAGGTAAAAAGCGTGCGGCAGATAGAAAGATTTGGTTGGAAAGTAAAGGTAATCTGGCAGCAGTCGATTAAAGCTGCCGCTGTCATTCCCGCGAACGTGGGAATCCATTTTTAATTGGCAGCAAAAGTAACGTTATAAATAGATTCCCGCGTTCGCGGGAATGACAACAAGCAGAATAAAGAGATCATTTTATGGCAATTAATAACATTGAGCACATCCCAGTATATGAATATGCGGAGAAAGCCTATTTAGACTACTCCATGTACGTCATCCTAGACCGCGCCCTACCACACATCGGCGACGGCCTAAAACCCGTTCAACGCCGCATTATTTATGCGATGTCAGAATTGGGCTTAAAAAATGTATCTAAATTTAAAAAATCCGCCCGAACGATTGGTGACGTATTAGGTAAATTTCACCCACACGGTGATATGGCTTGCTATGAAGCGTTGGTATTAATGGCACAGCCTTTCTCTTACCGTCATCCACTGGTAGAAGGTCAAGGCAATTTCGGATCACAAGACGATCCTAAATCATTTGCTGCGATGCGTTATACGGAATCCCGCTTATCTGCATATGCTGAAGTATTGCTCTCCGAAATTGAAGCAGGCACTGTCGACTGGGTACCTAACTTTGATGGCACCCTGCGCGAACCAGGCATGCTGCCTGCCCGTTTACCCAATGTATTATTAAATGGTACGACGGGTATCGCTGTGGGAATGGCCACTGACATTCCACCACACAATTTACGTGAAGTCGTCAACGCTCTCATCCATATTTTAGATCATGGCAAAGCTACATTAGATGAGATATGTGAATTCATTCCTGGTCCTGATTATCCAACAGAAGCTGAGATCATCACCTCCAAAGAAGATATTAAGCAAATCTATCGAACTGGCCATGGTGCTGTCCGTATGCGTGCTGTTTACACGATGGAAGATGATGAAATCGTAATTACTGCTTTACCTCATCAAGTATCCGGCGGCAAAATCTTAGAACAAATCGCGCAACAAATGCAGGATAAAAAACTGCCGCTAGTGTCTGATTTGCGCGATGAATCAGATCATGAAAACCCAACACGCTTAGTGATTATTCCACGCTCTAACCGCGTGGATGTGCCAGCATTAATGGATCATTTATTTGCAACAACCGATCTTGACCGTAGCTACCGTATTAACTTGAACATGATAGGCTTAAATGGCCGACCGCAAGTAAAAAGCTTAATGCAGATTCTAAACGAGTGGTTGCAGTTCCGTACGGAAACCGTGACACGCCGCTTACAATATCGTTTAGATGCTATCAATTATCGCTTACATATCTTGGAAGGTTTAATTGCTGTTTATCTCAATTTAGATGAAGTTATCAGCATCATTCGCAAAGAAGATGAACCTAAACCGGTCTTGATGAAAAAATTCAAACTTAGCGATGATCAAGTAGATGCTATTTTAGATACGAAATTGCGTCATCTGGCACGACTGGAAGAAATGCAAATTCGCAAAGAACAAGGCTTGCTTTCCAAAGAACGTGCAGAAATTGAAAAAACATTGGGCTCTAGCAGTCGATTAAAGAAATTAATTCGCCAAGAATTAATCACCTTAGCGGACAAATACGGTAATAAAAGAAAATCTATCTTGATCGAGCGCAAAGAAGCTCAAGCGATGAAAGAAACTGAAATTTTACCAACTGAATTGATTACTGTTGTGTTGTCGAATAAAGGCTGGATTAGATCAGCTAAAGGACATGAAATTGATCCAACCTCGCTTAGCTATAAATCCGGTGATGAATTTTTAAGTGCTGCTATGGGTAGAAGCAATCAACCAGTGATCTTCTTAGATACAACAGGACGATCCTATTCCCTACCTGCTCATACATTACCATCTGCTCGTGGACAAGGTGAGCCTTTAACAGGTCGCTTAAATCCTCCACCGGGTGCAACCTTTATTAGTGCATTAATGGGCGAACCGGAACAGCTATTAGTATTAGCCTCCGATGCAGGTTATGGGTTTGTCGTAAAACTAGGCGAATTACCCAGCAAAAATCGCGCAGGCAAAGCCATGCTATCACCACCTAAAGGTTCATTTGCCTTAGCGCCTAAAGTGGTTAGTGATATTGATAAGCAATATTTAGCAGTGGTCTTAAATACTGGGCATCTCTTGGTATTCCCGCTTAGTGAATTACCTCAACTCACTAAAGGTAAAGGTAACAAATTAGTCAGCATTCCTAGCAATAAAGTGGTTGCTCGTGAAGAATTTGTGATTGATATCGCGGTATTGAGTGCTAATCAAAACTTATTGATCGTGGGTGATGGTAAACCATTCACCTTAAAGCCAGCTGATTGGAAAAACTTCTTGGGTGAGAGAGCTAGACGTGGGAATAAGTTGCCGCGTGGTTGTCGTAGCTTGGTGAAGCTGAAGGTTGAGTAGTGTTGAAAAAAAGCAGGCGATGTGGTTACGCTGCATGCCTGCTGCTACTGTCATCCCGAGCTATTTACTGTCATCCCGAG
>JBAQCP010000050.1:0-3354 GCA_049294295.1 Gammaproteobacteria bacterium
ACAGTGGAAATATATTTTGGTAAGAATAAAATTTTCATGTCTACCCTGGCCTAGTAAGGCCTGGGTATTTATTAACCAGTGTCAACCATGTCCTCGGAACACTGTCAACCATGTCCCAATCTATACATCCATCCAGGCTACATAAATAAAAAAGCCTTCTTTCCCACATCGCAGTAGGAAAGAAGGCTTAATGAAATGCTTTTAGCTTACTTAGCTATTCAACCAACTTTAAAGCTGGCTTGCTTTTTGCAGCTGATGTGCCAGGTAAAATATCCTGCATAAATGATTCAGCAGACATGCCGCCTTCTATGCTTTGAAGCTTTAGAATATTACCGTTGGTTGCAACTTCTGCCTCGTCATCCATATCTTCTTCTGCGTCGAAGAAAATACCTTCGCCATTTTCTTCTGCATAAACTGCCAGAATGGCTTTAATAGGCGCATGAATGAGATGAACAACGCTGGTGAAGGATGCTTTAAACTCAACAGCATCATTAGCCATTTTTAAATCTCGTACAGCGGTTGGTGAGATATTAAATACAATTTCACCACCTTCTGCATAATCCTGCGGGATTTTGCACCGAGGATGATTTGCATCTATCACGAGGATAGGCGTACAGTTGCTATCCACTATCCATTGAAAAAATGCACGCAATAAATAAGGTCTATTTGAAATCATGTAAGCTTCCTCCCTTTCCTTTCACATTACGCTGTTTCAGCTAACGCCATTTTCCTTAACTCTTGTTCTGCTTCGGTCAAACTTGCTTGGAATGAATCACGCATGAACACACGTTCTGCATATTTGTTAATTACTTTAGCTTCCGCTGGAGACAAAGTAATACCCCAAACTGGTAAACGCCATAGAACAGGAGCAATACAGCAATCAATTAATGTAAACTCGTCACCCATAAAGTATGGAGATGAGCTAAATACAGGGATTAACTGCACTAAATAACTCGTTAATTCTTTTGCTGCCGCTTTAGCATCAGCTTTACCCGCTTCTAATTTGCGGATCAAAGGACCCCATTCGCGATCAAAGCGATGGATGATCAAACGTGCTTTCGCTCGTGCTACAGGATAAACGGGCATTAATGGAGGATGCGGGAAACGCTCATCCAAATATTCAGTAATGATATTTGGTTCGTATAACGCTAATTCGCGGTCTACTAAAGTTGGAACGGTACCGTAAGGATTTAATTCTAATAAATCTTCTGGTTTGCCGCGTGTCTCTACGTTTACAACTTCATATGCAACACCTTTTTCCGCAAGTACGATACGCACTCGATGACTATAAGGGTCAACTGCGCCGGAATAAAGCGTCATAACGGATCTTTTATTTGCTATGGTAGCCACTATACTGCCTCCTCACAAAACTACGTTTTTAAACTTAGTAACAAGATACTTTGACGCAAACTTAACGCACGACGGAGATAGCCGAGTTTTAGAATTTCAACACTTAAGCTCGTGTCTTGTGGCCCCGTAAACACGGGGACCAACATAAAATTCAAACAACCCAAACCAAGGGAAGTTGCAATACAAATTAACGCTTAGAGTATTGTGTACCCTTACGTGCTTTCTTCAAGCCTACTTTCTTACGCTCAACTTCACGAGCATCACGAGTCAAATAACCCGCTTGACGTAAAGAGCTCTTAATTGGACCACTAGGCTTTTCTTCGGTACTTGGCGCTAAATCGCCTTGTTCGTAGCAAACTAGTGCACGAGCAATACCATGACGAATGGCACCCGCTTGACCATTCATGCCGCCACCAGCAACGGTAACGGTGATGTCAAACTTACCATGCATATCGGTAACATCTAATGCTTGACGAACAATCATACGCGCCGTTTCACGACCAAAATATTGGTCTAGGGTACGTTGATTAATAATAATGTCGCCTTTGCCTGGTTTGATAAATACACGAGCGGTTGAAGATTTACGACGCCCGGTACCACTAATGTTCTTAGTTACTGCCATGATTTATAACCCTACTCTGCTGCTTTGGTAAGTGTGATTTCAACTGGTTGCTGCGCAATATGAGGATGCTCTGAACCAACATATATTTTTAATTTACGCAACATCTCACGACCCAATGGATTCTTTGGCATCATGCCCTTAACAGCAAATTCAATTGCTCTGGTAGCATCTTTAGCCTGTAACTTGTCAAACGTGATTTCTTTCAAACCACTTGGGTAGCCAGAGTGACTATAATAGACTTTATCTTCTGCCTTATTACCCGTTACTTTAATTTTTTCTGCGTTGATAACAACGATATAATCCCCTGCATCTGCATGAGGTGTGTATTCTGGCTTGTGTTTGCCGCGCAGGTATTTTGCAATTTGGCTGGCTAATCTGCCTAGCACTTCACCTGTCGCATCAACGACATACCATTTATGTTCAATATTTTCACTGTTCGCACAAAACGTTTTCATCGTTAATCCCGTGAATAGAAATAGAAACCCTTAAAAGCGCCAGAATTGTATAGGAACCAGCTCAAACAAGCAATAGCACCATCGTAAAACAAGCGTATTCTGGGCATTCTTTTAAGCTCGAAACTGGGGTTATACTACCCTTTTTTTCTTAATAAACCCTTAAAAATTAATGAAAAATGGAAAAAATATAGGTTTTTTTCACAAAAACACTGATTTCAATAGAGTTTTTGCGTTTTTTAAGCAAAAAATGCTCGCATAATTTTTAAAAAATGTTATGTTATTTATTGTCTTATTACTTTTTTGTGAGGGAAAACCACATGGCTGTAAAAAAGAAAGCAACTGCAATGAAAAAGAAAGCTGGCAAAACCGCTAGCAAAGCAACCGCAAAAACCAAAAAAACCGTAAAAGCAGCAGCTCCTAAAACCGCTTCTGTTAAATTACCTTCAGTTAAAGAGCCAATGTCCAAAAGCACCATGCTTAAAACAATCACCGACGTCACCGCTTTAGGCAAAAAAGACGTTGTTGCTGTTTTAGACTGCTTTGCACAATTAATCGAAAAACACGTTAAGTCCGGCGGCCCAGGCACCTTCGTTATGCCAGGCATGTTAAAAATTAGCGTTGTTAAGAAACCAGCTAGACCTTCCCGTAAAGGCGTTAATCCTTTCACAGGCGAAGAAATCACCATCAAAGCTAAACCAGCTTACAAAGCTGTAAAAATCAAAGCACTGAAAAAATTAAAAGAAATGGTGTTATAAGCCATTTTTTTTGCAGTCCTGTGATAGACAAATAATCCCCTCTTCGGAGGGGATTTTTTTTGGTTAGACCGTCCATAATCGTAACAGTCAGCCGGGTTGCTCTGCCGCCGTTATTGTGAGCGTAGCCCGGCAAATCTTTTGCCGGGGCTTTTTCCTGGCATCACACAAAAGC
>JBAQCP010000051.1:0-5364 GCA_049294295.1 Gammaproteobacteria bacterium
CCCTCGCTACGCTCGGGATGACAGTGGTGGCTCGCAATGATGGCGGTTCAAATTCCTAATCTATTGTGAGAATAACATACACACTATGCTGCCTAAAGGTTTATTAAAGGAATACTCGCGTGCCATGGCAATGATGATTCGTATGCTAGATATGGCAACGGTTCTGCTTGCTGCAGGGGTTGCGTATCTGTTTCGTTTCGGTCATGCCGACATTACCCCCTCGTATTGGGGCGCTATTTTAATTGGGGTGTTGCTGACACCTATCGTCTTCTCATTTTTCCATATTTACGATTCGCTAAGGGGAAAGGGGTTTTTCCGACATGTCTTTAGCCTGATTCAAGCGGTTTGTATTTTAGGGCTATTGATGGCGGGTTTGTCCTTCTTTACTAAATCTGGTGATACTTTCTCCCGTACCTGGTTTTCTATCTGGTTGGGGCTTGCCTTAGTGCTGCTGATTTTAATTCGCTGTAGTATCTTGGTGTTTCTGCGTTATATGCGTATGCATGGTATGAACGAGCGGCGTATCGTAATTTTTGGGGCAGGGGAGTTAGGTGGAAAGTTGGCCGCGACTGTTCAGCAAGCAATGTGGACAGGGTTTAGGGTGGTTTCTTTTATCGATGACTACGCAGATCAGAAACCGACTGCCATACAGAGTATCCCGGTCATCCAAACTCCTGAGCATCTAAGTGACTACTTGCATCAACAAAAAATAGATGAAATCTGGATAGCCTTACCGCTTAGGGCAGAAAGCCGCGTCAAAGCTGTCCTGCATGAATTGCGTCGTCATACGATTACCACCCGTTTTGTGTTGGATATTTTTGGTATGGATTTAGTCAATCATACGGTAATCGATTTAGCTGGTTTTCCAGTTTTAAACATCTGTTCTACCCCTATGGTCGGTGCTAATCGGGTGTTGAAAGCCATAGAAGATAGAATACTGGCAGCGCTGATTTTATTAGCGATTAGCCCTATTTTTATCCCTATCGCCATGGCTGTTAAAATAAGCTCCCCCGGTCCTATTTTTTATAGGCAAAAACGTGTGGGCTGGAATGGTAATGAATTTGAAATGCTAAAGTTTCGCTCCATGCCCATGAATGCGGAAGCTGGAACAGGCCCCGTTTGGGCGTCTAAAGGCGATGGCCGTGCCACCAAGATAGGCCAGTTTTTGCGTAAAACTAGCTTAGATGAATTGCCACAATTTATTAATGTATTAAGGGGCGAGATGTCTATTGTAGGACCCCGTCCAGAACGTAAAGTATTCGTTGATGAGTTCAAAGAAAAGATTCCGCGTTATATGCAAAAGCATTTAGTCAAAGCCGGGATTACCGGTTGGGCGCAGGTGAATGGCTGGCGAGGTAATACTAGCCTCGAAAAACGCATTGAATACGATCTTTATTATATTGAGCATTGGTCATTATTTTTGGATATTAAAATTATTTTTCTGACCATTTTCCGGGGGTTTGTTAACCGTAATGCATACTAATCAGCAAACTATTTTAGTCGTCGGCGGGGCGGGGTATATTGGCTCGCATATGGTATTAGCATTACGCGAAGCAGGCTTTCATGTCGTTGTATTAGATAATCTAAGCAAAGGTCATGCTCGAGCCGTATTAGATGCAGAATTAATCGTTGGTGATATGGGTGATCCTGCTGTTTTAGACCGCATTTTTACGCAATATACCATTCTGGGGGTGATGCATTTTGCCTCGTTTATTGAGGTGGGTGAGTCTGTACGGTTGCCTGCGAAGTATTATCAAAATAATTTAGCGGCAACGTTGAATTTATTAGATGCCATGTTAAAGCATGATGTGAAAACGTTTATTTTTTCATCCACCGCGGCCGTTTACGGGGAGCCGCAATATACACCGATTGATGAGAAGCATCCCTTGGCACCCATTAATCCCTACGGCCGTAGTAAATGGATGGTAGAAGAGATATTAAAGGATTATGCACATAGCGATGGTTTGCGGTTTGCGAGTTTACGTTATTTTAATGCGGCAGGGGCTGATCCTCAGGGACGTTTGGGCGAGTGTCATGAGCCTGAATCGCATTTGATACCGTTGGTTTTGCAGGTTGCATTAGGTCAGCGTGATGAAATTAATGTTTATGGTAGCAATTACCCTACGCCAGACGGAACCTGTTTACGAGACTATGTACATATTGCCGACCTGTGTCAGGCACATTTACTAGCGCTGCAGCAGTTAATGGCTGGAGAAAAGCAAATTATATGTAATTTAGGCACGGGCAAGGGCTTTTCGGTGCAGGAAGTGATAGAGGTAGCACGACAGGTAACAGGGCATGCTATTCCGGTAAAACAAATTGAACGCAGGCCAGGGGATCCAGCCATTTTAGTGGCTAACGCTTCCACGGCTCTCAATTTGTTAGGATGGCAACCAGTATTTGGCGAGCTAGAGACTATTATCAGTCATGCTTGGTTTTTTATGCAGCAAAAAGTTAAAAATTGAATAATAGAAATGATCTGCTTGCCAATGCTATTAGGGCGTGCTAAATCTCACCTTAATGCTCATCTGATAAAAAGGGAAAAGCGATGGATGCTAGAAAAGCTGTCAGAGATACACACAAGGAGTTGTTTCATTCAATAAGTGATGGTGACGAGCAAACTTTTTATTATGTATTTATGCCTGATACAGTTACGAAAGGCTGCACAAAAGCATCAAGATTTATTATCCATCAAATTGGTTTTCTTGATTTACCTTGTATCCTTGACACAATCAATGATATCAAAACTGAGTTAGCTATTTTAGCCGCTAATCAAAAAGCACTCTCTGCATTTCTTCCCATGTTTGATAAGCTACAGAAAGACATAAATAATGTGACAGACTATGACAAATTCACGCCATGGTTTACTGCAACCACATTTGGGCGTTCGCCATTTCAAAAATTATTAGATCAATTAGGTGAAATAAGTAAGTCACACAAACCTAGTGGTCCTTTATGCCTAGAATTAAACAATTGGCTTGAGGGTTTATATGTTCATTATTCAATTAATGCTAAGCGTAGACAAATAGGACATTTATTACAACAGCAGTCAAAAATGGTGGAATTTCCTATTCCTGAAGATGAATTACATGACTTAAAGAAAATTGTTTTTGAAAAAGTACCCATGGATTTATTGAAAAAACCGCCCATGCAAATTACAAAGGGAAGGTGGGATGCTTTAAAGAAAGTAGCGGAAATGAAAACAGAAGAATCTCAGATTATTCTGATATCTGTATTGAGAAATGTTATCGATGTTCTTAGCCAGCAAAAAACACCAGCAACACAATCTATCATTGCATTTGCTGAAGCCACTTTTAAAAAATTATGGGAAGCGACAGAATTAGATTATGCGGGGGTGAATGCTCAGCTGGCATACTTAAGTACAAATAGAAGTAAAATCATTCCTGAATTAATAGAATTATTGAAAGGTGCAACTCGTTTTCAAAAGCAATCCTCTATTTTAGAGCTGAGCAAGGAGTTAAGCTTTTGGTTGGAAGGATTGTTTTATTATTTTTACAAGACAGCTGGTTGGACGAAAGATGTTGCTGTTAACAGAAAAACTGGCGGTGAAATTCCTCGCGTGATAAACATAGGTATTTATTATTATGCATGTGCTGTTGTTCTGAACGATATTTTATCTAAGCCTGAAAATGCTATTAACGTCGAGAGTGAATTTGCTACGGATTTATCGCATGCCCCTACCACTGTCCCGCAAGTTGCTATGCGAGAGGTGAATGGAGAGTTAGAAATAATTATGAGGCTTCCTCTTAGTGAAAAAGAGCGGGCGCAATGGCTATACCAGCTTTGCTTGGCAATGGCTACTCCACGAGTTCTCCTCATTACTCCTGAAAGTATAGCGAAAAAACTGTCAGAAAATGATGGTACCTCAGATGAGAATAAAATTTATGGATTAGGTGCCTGTCTCGATAAGATGGTTTTATCGGATGCCTTAAATCAACAGCTGGTAGAACAAGTTTCTGCGCGTATCGAAACTGTTATGGAGCGATATATTGCATCCATTGAGAGTTATTTTAATCTTCATAAGTATTATTGGACTCAAAATCATGTTGCGGAGGCAAAGTTATTACTAACTGGTATGCGTCAAGATAAGGATTTTAAAATTCATCTGCTTAGCATGTTTGGTATGAGAGCTCAGTTAATTAAAGATAATAGTGGCAAATTGTTACCGGAGATAGATCGTATTTTGTTGGATGTTTATGGCTTGCTAAGAAGTACTAAGCAATATCAGGCTGAGCCGCCAGTTTTGACGTTAATGGATGCATCGCATTCTGCGCTATTTTCGCCAGGGAAAAGCACTTTTAATCCTGCGATTGCAGCATCTAGTGCAGCACCCAGTGCTAAAAAATAGCACCTGAATGTGCTGAACTCAGATTGGGGTGCAGTGGTAGTCTTAGCCTGGCTATGCCTGCATCGCTCTTCCATTGCGCGTTTTCATCTCAAATGCTAGCATCCTCCAAACTATAAAATGAGGATAAGGCTATGCTTAACCGGTTTCCCCCTGAAATCCGGCACGATCATATTAAGTCGCACAAGAGTTTCGACAGCAGTGCTGGTGCAATGCTCTCTTATTTAATTGCCTTCTTAATTGCAGCATTACCCGCCATATTAACGTTCATCGTTATGTATAAAAAAAGTACCGAAAAAAATCAACCTAAAAAGCCAACATTAGCCACGGTAAAAGATGAATTAAATAGACGACGACAAACGGAAGAAGAAAAACCAGCAATCTCTATTCGTCCTGTAGTTCCAGCTAAAATTGAACAACAAAGTTACCTTGATCTTGATTTAATGGCCTTCCAGGGTAATTGTAAGTCTAAGCCGTCATCGAAAAAAACAAATAGGTTTCCAATAGAAGACGCAGCTGTTGCAACCTCTTCCCAGCCCCAACCATCAGTAACTCATTTACCAGTGCTGCCTGATCATATTCCTCAAGATACGCCTATGTACTCTTTTAATGTGTATTGTTTTCTCTATATTCACCCGGCACTCCTCACTGAGCTTGCTCAGCATAAAAATATTCAGTTGTTACCCGCCTTATTACGTCTTTGCGATAGACGCTCCATTCGGCAGGGCAGGGGTGGCATTGCTTTCGCGGGAGAAGATAATAGTCAAATTGTATTAAGAAATGGTGCAGATAATTGCCGGTTTTTTGGGCAGCGTGTTGACGTCAATTTATTTGAAGTTAATGAATTTAGAGATGGTCATAAAAAGACAAAAAAAATATCGCGTATATAAGTATAAGTTAGTAAGCTGCCGTCATTGCGAGCCACTACTGTCATTCCCGCGAAAGCGGGAATCCATTTATAACGATACTTCTGTTGTATGCTTGAAATGGATTCCCGC
>JBAQCP010000052.1:0-3283 GCA_049294295.1 Gammaproteobacteria bacterium
CGAAGCGGAATCCGGGTTTGTTTGCAAATCTGGCAAACCCGGATTTCGCTTCGCTCCATCCAGGCTACACGACAACAGCAGAAGTGAAGCTATCCCCTAAACACTAGAATAGCTTTTAATAGATTTAAAATTAGTAAGCGTTTGTTGAACTTGGGCTTGCTCATGCTGCAAAGCACGAATAAGGGTTGAATCTTGTGCTTGCAACTGCTCAAGATAATGCAGCCATTCTAAATGTGTATCACTAGCCACTAACTGAACAATTTTCTTCTGTCTCACGTCTAATAAATCACCTACTTTTTTTAAATCATCTTCTCTAACAAGAAAATAAATTTGTTCAGACAACTCGGTAATCTCTTGCTTTAATTTAATCATTTGCCTTCCAACTTTTCACCAGCACCATCCCAACCTTCTTTAATATTTCTAAGAAGCTTCATGGCTTCATCGATATGCGTCGTATCATTTTGCAAGTTTGCTAATAATAAGAGTTTTTCGATGTAGGTATATAATTGGTCTAAGGTGACAGAAATGGTTTTAGCTTTTGCATCTTCCATATTCAAGCAAAGGCGCAAATATTCAAGAATATCGGTTGCTTTAGAAATAGAGGCACATTTCTCCATCAATAGATTTGCTTCAATCTGCTTTTTAGTCGTTTGCATATGCTCTAAACAGCGATTCAATAGCAATTGAATTAAACGATGCGCAGAAGCGGTCATCACATCGGTGGTAATATCAATTTCTTTATAAGCTGAATGCATGGCTTTCCTTCCCATTATTTTTTGTTAAAACTTTCAAATTGGGCATCTAAGTATTTGCTGGTGTATTCAAATTGAGTGAGGACCATATTAAGACTTGCATACTTATCAACCAGCATAAGACGCATATCTTCCACACTTTTTGTCTCTAATTCTATTTTACCACTTAAACGAGATTTTTCTGCTGCCAATCCATTGGTGCCATTCAGATGTTTATCGATGATGCCTGCCGTACCCAACATAATATCATTATCAATTGTCTTACCTAATTTGGTAAATATACCGTCAGTAGGATCAAAAAATAGTTTATTCACCTCAGGTAAGCTATCTAATGAAGTAGAGAATAGTTGCTCAAGCGGATCCAAACCATTAACTTTAGAATTTTTATAAAATTCTAAATTGCCTGAAGAATAATTAGACATTGCTTTTCCACCATACGTCGCATCAAACTTTACTGCTTGGCCTAAAACAATCCCAACATCTTCTAATTTATTATACTTATTGGTGCCACTAGGGTTACCCGCCATCTGAGTTTGTATCAAATTTTTAATTTGGCTAAAAATAGGATCGTTTGTTGTCATCATAACACTTTCATTTCGCTGATTAGTTGTTGCATTCGGATCACTTTCATCTTTGTATTTTATAATAGGATCAATTAATCCATTTGTTTGAACTTTATCAATAAACAACATTAACTTATTATAGCTGTCTAATACATTTTGAATGGCCGTTTTTGCATTAGTTGATGTTTTGTCTGCATCTTGGGTGATAATAATATTAGATGTACCGAGGCTCAACAATTGAATATTAACACCTGTTACAACATCAGAAATATTATTGGTGGAGCGCGTCATCGCAAACGTATCATCTAACAGAAACCCTGCATCTTGTGCTGCATAAATCACCTGACTAACATCAAATTGAGGTGAACCTAAACTTTCTGAAATAGTAAATGCGCTGGCTGATCCGCTGTTTTTACTATTTAAAATTAATTGATAATCTGTACCATTTGTAGAAATCATAGATGCATTCACACCAACATTATCAGCAGCAGAGTTTATTTTACTAATAACACCCTGTAGCGTATCTGTTGCAGCAACATTAATATCAAAATGATTGGCGCCCATTGTAATGGTGAGTGTTTCAGCTGTCATGGTTTGCGCGCTAGTAAAAGTAGAAACTGAAGCAGTCGATTGAGCTTGCGCTAATTGTGTAACCTGAATTTTGTGACTACTGGCTGTCGCGTTTAATGTGTTAGTCGCAGACGTGGCTGATAAAACACTAGTATTCGAGGAATTAACGATTAATGCCGGATTAAATGCTGTGGAAGCTGCTGTTAGCTTAGACTTTAAATCACCTAACATACTTTTTAACGTTGCAAGGTCATCTATTTTAAATTGGACATCTTGGCTTTCTAATTCTAATGTGTGTAGGGGTTTTTTGTATTTCAATAAGCTAGTATTCACACGTTCCAGCATTTCTTTCAAGTCCATTGGACCAATATTCAACTTACCCATACATCACCCATCCTTGTGAAGTAAAAAAAATCCGGGATGTTTTCACATCCCGGATTCAGTATAAACAACTATTGTAACAATTGTAATACCATTTGTGGCAATGAGTTAGCTTGCGCTAACATAGCAATACCCGCTTGTGTCAACACGTTGAATTTAGCTAAGTTAGAGCTTTCTTCAGCATAGTCAGCATTGGTAATTAATGATTGCGCATTGGTCAAGTTGGTTGAATATGTGGAGTTAGCTTGTACCACAGCATTCAAGCCAGATTGGTTTGCACCTAATTCTGCTAAACCATTGGTCACAGTCGTAATAGCTGTAGCGATAGCTGTGAATGCTGTAGAAGCATTAGCCGCTGTCGTAACACCTGAAGAGCTTAAACCTAAGCTTGCAACTGTTGTATTTGCTAGCGTGAGGCTGATTTGGTTGCCCGCGCCGCTACCAACACCTACTTGAATACCAAGAGATGCAACGGTACCGTCAAGTAATTGAACGCCGTTATAGTTAGCTGCTGAGGTAATGCTACCAATTTGAGTAAGCAGAGCTTGATATTCCTTATCGATATTGTCTCTGTCTGGTGTGTCAGAGTAGGTACCGTTAAGTGCTTGGTTAGCCAACGTACTCATACGTTGTAAACTGCTTAGAATTTGCTGCATGGAACCGGTAGCGGTTTGCACTAATGCAACACCATCGTTACCGTTACGAACGCCTTGGTTTAATGCACCAATTTGTCTTTGCATATTTTGAGAGATTGCGAGACCTGCTGGATCATCACTAGCATTATTTAAACGGCTGCCAGACGATAAACGTAGCAAAGTATCTGCAAGTCCTTGTTTGCTCACCCCTAAGTGTTGTTGAGCTTGTAACGAATTAATATTTGTATTAATAAACAACGGCATGATGAATCTCCTTTTTAAGATTGAGTCTGCTTACTTCTAGTTTATCGACCCCTTCTAGCGATACTTAAATTTTTCTTAGCTTGCCGCGCACCTACTGTCATCCCGAGCGTAGCGAGGG
>JBAQCP010000053.1:0-1513 GCA_049294295.1 Gammaproteobacteria bacterium
CCCTCGCTACGCTCGGGATGACAGTAAGTGGCTCGGATGACAGTAGTGGCTCGCAATGACGACAATTACTCCATCCAGACTACATACCCGCATACCTATCCTTATATTGCTGAATCCCCACCAACAAAGCCCTAGCAACTCTTTGCTGATATCTAGGATCAGCCAAGCGCCTCTCCTCTCTTGGATTTGAAATAAACCCAGTCTCTACCAAAATCGATGGAATATCCGGTGACTTCAACACCATAAAAGGCGCCTGCTCAACATGCTTATAATGAAGGGTAGAAATATTATCTAACGCATCTAATACTTTATTTCCGAGCCGCAAGCTATCTCTAATCGTCGCGGTTTGCGCAAGATCAATCAAGACCGAGCGCAGCAATGGACTGCGATCTTGCAAAGAATTAAATTCAACCCCATCTAATTCAGAATAATTATCTTTTTGTGCCAACCAACGTGCTGCCTCACTCGTTGCACCGTGCTGCGACAACGCATAAACAGAAGCCCCTATTGCACGACTGTTAAAGTAGGCATCGGCATGGATGGCGACAAACAAATCACCCTCACCTTTCCTAGCTAAACGTAAACGCTGTCTTAGCGGCACAAAATAATCACCACTTCTAGTTAATACAGCACGCATACCAGGCTGCTGATTGATTTCATCTGCTAATTTTCTAGCAATACCTAACACCACATTCTTTTCTTTAATACCATTTGACCCTAACGCACCAGAATCCTTACCACCATGACCGGCATCGATCACGACTGTAAATATCTCGATTTTTTTGGAGGCATTATCTTCTAAACGCTGTCTTCCGATTTTTTGAGCAGATAATTCTTTTAACGTTTGTTGAATATCATTTTCTAGCTTACTGGGGGTTGTTAAATTAGCTTGTGTAGCTTTAACTGGTAAATGACTAATTGATAAAATATCTAATTGCATTACGACACGATTTTCGTCAGTTAAAAAATTAACCTTCCATTTCACGCGGTGCCTGACCATAAAGCTAAACCGCAAATGAGTTGCCGATAATTGCTTAGCGTTAATGGAGATAACATTAGAACCGACTAATTTTGCCTGTTCGATATTAAATTGCTTAGTCGTGTTTGCAAAATCAACGGTGAGGGTATCAGGACGTGGCGTATATTTAACATTACCGAAGGTTTTTTTAGTTAGGTAAAAAAGAATGCAGGTATTGTCTGGGGATGGTTGAATATGCATACCTGTTAAACGTGCAGGCTCTGCAGCATATACCCACCATGGTAAGCATAAAAATAAAAACATCCCTATTATGCGGCGCATATTTTTATTCGCTCCCTGCTTTTTATTAGTATACCAGAGGAGAAGTGGGGGAAGTGAATTTTTCAAGGGATCTGTCTAGCAATCGCCTATTGTCATCCTGAGCCACTACTGTTATCCGAGCCACTACTGTCATCCCGAGCCACCACTGTTATCCGAGCCACCACTGTCATCCCGAGCCACCACTGTCATCCCGAGCCACCACTGTCATCCCGA
>JBAQCP010000054.1:0-39567 GCA_049294295.1 Gammaproteobacteria bacterium
AGATTTGCCGGGCTACATATACATAATTACTTCAAGTGATCCTGCAACTCTTTACCAACTTGCAACATCGCAGCTTTTGTTCCAGACACCTGACTCAACGCATTCAATAATCCAAAGTCATGAATCATCCCATCGTAACGAACAGCTGCAACAGGCACACCAGCTTCATCTAATTTGCCAGCGTACGCTTCGCCTTCATCACGTAATACGTCATTTTCTGCAATCACAAACAATGCAGGAGGTAATCCTTTCAATTGTTTTTTACTCGCTTGTAATGGAGACGCGTAAATTTCTTCACGTTGTTTTTCATCTGTTGTGTAATTATCCCAGAACCATTTCATCATGTTTCTAGTTAAGAAGTAGCCTTTAGCAAATTCTTTGTAAGAATCGGTATCAAAAGCTGCATCTGTGACTGGCCATAGTAAGACTTGATATTTAATGGCTGGACCGCGGTTTGTTTTGGCTAACAAGGCAACAGCTGCCACCATATTCCCACCAACGCTATTACCCACTAAGGCTAATCGGTTGCCATCTACACCGATTTTTGCACCATGATCGGCTACCCATTTAGTTGCTGCATAGGCTTGTATAATAGCAACAGGATAACGTGCTTCAGGAGAGGGTGTGTAATTAACGAATACAGCTGCGGCTCCCGAGCTGACAACCAAGTCTCTTACTAAGCGTGCATGTGTTTGAAAGTCACCTAATACCCAGCCGCCACCATGGAAAAACATGAAAACAGGGAGAGTACCTGTGGCACCTTCTGGTTTAACAATAGTAAGCGTTAGAGGCTTATTATTCACCATCAATACTTTTTCTGATATTTTTACGCCTGATAAATCTGTTTTGACGCTTTTTTGTGCGTTGACCAGCACGTCGCGTGCATCATTAATAGAAAGCTCTTCCATGGGCTTGCCATCTTGCTTATTCAATTGATCCAAAAAGCCTTGTACTTGGTGATCAACCCACGCCATCGCTGGTGTGGTAGATAAAATAAGTAAAGCAGTCGAAATATATTTAATGACCTTCTTCATTTGTATCATCCTTAATGTGCTATTCCAGACATGAACCTCTATTTTACCGCAACCACGATTTTTTTGCTCCCCACCTTCCACACAAGTTGCTAAACAACTTATCCAGCAATTCCCGCCAACCCTATAAAAGCTCTATGAATCGCCAAACAAGCCAGTTATTCCGTAAACTTTTAAGTTTTTCTTAATCAAGATACCGCTTTATTGGCTATAATGCGTCCAACAAAAACCAATCTAAAATGAGCGGGGAACCGATGGCTACTAATAGACCCACATTCAATCCTATTGATTTCGATAAGAATAATCGCGGTGAGATGCGCGTAGAGCAAGATGGCACATTCGCCGTGTTGTCTCTAGAAGTCATACAAAACATAGTAGGCAACTTAGATAACCAGTCTTTAGCGCGTTTGTCACGAAGCTATAGTAGTTTTTATGTAGTCACTCAAGCACAGCGAGATGAGGCAAGGCTATCTGCTTTTTTAAAAGCAGTCGTTGATGATGATAGGCTGGCGGTCAAACGCATGTTAGAAAACAACCCTAACCTGTTACTGATGACGCCACCCAAAGGCATGAAGGTCACTACCCGTGCCTGGCAGACGTTTTACGCGGAAGCTGCCCCTTTGATGGCAGCTAAGTGTGGTCAGATAGAAATGCTTAAAATCATGCGTCCGTATTTCGATTGTTTACCTGATCAAGCGCAAGCCAATGCGCAGTTAGAAGCCGTGAGACTTGCATGGCCATATAAAACTCAACAGAACACTCAAGGCTTTGATGAGATCATCATTCCAGAAGCATACGCGTATTATGCGAATGCCTTAGTGGATGCTTTTATAGCAGAGCCTATACAAGATAATGCGCATTTAAGCGAAAGCGCGCAATCTGCCTTTTTAGCTTGTTTTAATATGTTATTACCTAAAGTCGCGGTTCATTTGGATGACTATGTGAATCCTGAGTTATGGTTATTAGCTTTGTTAAAGGTCTATTGGTCTCGTAATGATTTTCAAACTAGGAAGCAGCTAGATGCATTTTGTGTGCGTTTAATTGGATTAGCGCAAAGCGTGTTATCTGTAGAAAGTGCTAAGATTTTTTGTGAAGGGTTATATCGAGTCGTAGAGGAAAAGAAAGAGATAAGTGAGCGTGCGCGCGAGCTTAAGTTAAATGATGATCAAACACTTTTCTATCCTAGCAAGAGACCTAGCGTTGATTCTACTACTGGGTTGGGGTTTCATTCGTTTTGCGGATTTTATAATGGGCGGGGGGATGTGGGGCAGGTGGAGGCTTGGGTGCGTGGCGGGTTGGGAGTGGGGCGGCGCTGGTGTTGGAAAACTTATGTCGAACAAAAACAGCGAGTATACGGAGAATTATGCAGCGAATCGCAGAGAAGTCAAGACACCCCGGCCATGATGGTGGCCAATCGGTAAGGAACGAAATGATGAAGTTGATCCAAAATACAAAGGGGCAATGGCCTCGAAGCATTTGAATACCTTGATAAGCATTATTTACTGGCTGGCGACGGTACTGGTTTTTTCTCATCTGATTACAAGAAAAACACCTATATTTTTGTTAAAGCCATCATGGCACCTTGGGAGCTTTATTACGTCGATGAGGAACGTAAAATTACGACACTATCGATAGATGCGATTGATGGACTGCATTCTATTCTAGCTAATCAAACATGGAAATCTTTGCTGGGGAAAGGTAAAGAGCAAGCGAGGGAGATGGTTTTAAATTATCACAAGCTAGTATATCCAGAAGAAAAGGTGACTCATTACCATAATGTGTTTTGTGCTGCGATTGTGCATCCTGATAATAAAATCGTCCTACCACTAGCACCTGAACCCATCATGAAAACAGACGGTTCAGATAAGAATGACTGTGAACGTAATGCTTCAAGGCGATTATATGCTGATACCAGACGAGAGCACCTACACCTTAAATTAATTGTGGTGGAGGATGGTCACGCTTCTACTGTGCCTCATTTAAGTGATTTAAAAGCACTCAATATGCGGTGCATCATTGGTGTAAAACTAAACGATCATAAGTTTTTATTTGCTGCGTGGGGTGGTTAGCGGGAGTCGCTGACAACTTATCCACAGAAACTGTGGGTAACTTGAAGGCGTCATCAAATAGTGTGTTGATTTTTGGACAAATTAAGCTATTAAGCTGCGTTTATCCTCGGCCGCTACAAAAAGTTTTAGCAAACGGTCAATATGGCTTTTTGAGTAATTGATTCTAATTCCTTGAGAGTTCCCATCTCAATATTCAGCGGTGGCAACCAATAAATAGTATTACCTAATGGTCTTAAGAGGGCGCCAAATTCTACGGCTTTTTTATAAACATCAAAGCCTAAGCGTGGGGTAATAGGATCTGGGATAAGATCCGCTGCTACTATGCCGCCTATATGTCTGATATTCGACAATTTGCCTGTATGATCGGCAATCCTATGCATAGCAGCAACCATTTCTGTTTCAAGAGTTTTCACCTGCTGACAGATATCTAATTCTTCAAATATATTTAATACTTCAAGCGCAATACTGCCCGCTAAGGCATGCCCGCTGAAAGTATGTGAATGAAGAAATGCTTTACCTGTATCATAATCATCATAAAAAGTTTGATAGATGTCATTAGTCGTTAATACCGCACTAAAAGGCATCCAACCACCAGTCAACCCTTTAGCTAAACAAAGAAAATCTGGTTCAATATTCGCATGTTGATAAGCAAACATCTGGCCTGTTCGACCAAATCCAGTCATGATTTCGTCTGCAATTAAGTGTACATTGTTTTTATGCGTCCATTGTCTTAGACGTTTAATAAAATCTTGGGCATATATTTTCATGCCGCCAGCACCCTGAACAATCGGCTCAATAATAATAGCGGTCGTCGTCTCGGCATATTCTTCTAACGTTTTTTCAATGATTTTCCATTCTGATTCACAGTTATTCCATAAAGGATCTTGTCTGTTATTAACATAGGGAATGTTGTCTATAAAATAAGTATCAAACGTCATACTTAAGTAAGGTTTTTTATAAATGCCCACATCACTCACACTCAAAGCGCCTGCTGTTTCGCCGTGATAGCTATTTTTTAAAGCAATAAATTTATTTTTGTTAACTTGCCCATTAATCATGCGTGAGTGTAAGCTCATTTTCATGGCAGCTTCGACAATTGAAGAGCCATCACCTGCATAAAATACTTTATTTAATGTCTTAGTTAATGCTGACAGTCTCTCTGAAAGGGATGCCATGATATCGTTAGTCGTATTAGCAAAAATGACGTGTTCAAACCGTTCAACTTGATTTAATAATGCTTTTTTCAAGCGTGGGTGATTATGCCCTAATGATTTGCACCACCAACTGGAAATGGCATCTATTATTTTCTTACCATTAGCTAGTTCTATATAACTGCCATAAGCTTTTTCCACAATCATCGGTGGAAAATTTTCATAATCTTTCATCTGTGAGCAGGGATGCCAGTTATGTTTCAGGTCTTTAGCAATTAATTGGGTGGGCAGCATTCTGTGAACCTTGATTATATTATTGGTTGACTGTTGCGGGAGGCTAGCATATATTTCTGCCAATTAACACAAAGAGAGGAGCGCTTGATGCAATCTTGGGATCGTCATACGATTGAAAAATTATTTGAAGTGCCATTATTAGAGCTTATTTTTCAAGCCCAAACTATTCATAGAGCTAATTTTAATCAAAATGAAGTAGAGCTTTGCACATTGTTAAATATTAAAACAGGTGCATGTCCCGAAAATTGTTCTTATTGTCCGCAAAGTGGGCATTATAAAACAGGTGTGAATAAAGAAAGCCTGTTAAGCAAAGAAGAAATATTAAAGAAGGCGTTACTTGCCAAGCAAAACGGCGCAACTCGATTTTGCATGGGTGGTGCGTGGCGTAATCCTCCCAGCAAAGACTTCCCCGTCTTACTTGATATTGTCAAAACAGTTAAAGAGTTAGGTTTGGAAACGTGCTTAACGGCAGGTATGTTAACACAAGATCAAGCACACGCTCTGAAAGAAGCTGAGCTCGATTACTATAACCACAATTTAGATACTTCGCCTGAATATTACGACAAAATTATTACCTCCCATACTTACCAAGATAGATTAGACACCTTGCATGCGGTGAGAGAAGCGGGTGTGAGTGTTTGCTGTGGTGGCATTATGGGGTTAGGGGAATCTCAAAACGATAGAATCGAATTTTTATTGCAATTAATTAATTTGAAAAAGCCACCAGAAAGTATTCCTATTAATCGTTTAATTCCCATTCCTGGCACACCACTAGAAAATCAAACAAAAATCGATAATTTTGATTTTATTCGCATGATTGCTATTACTAGGATGGTATCACCTACTTCTAAAATCAGACTGTCTGCTGGCCGCGCTCAGATGTCTGAAGAAATGCAGGGTTTATGTTTTATGGCAGGTGCAAACTCTATTCATTTCGGAGAAAAATTGTTAATCACTGCTAATCCTGAGCAAGATAAAGATATTAACATGTTAAAAAAATTGGGGTTAAAGCCAATTAGCGAAAAAGCGGCCGTTGCGTGTTAGAACAAGTACCTGATTTAATTAGAACAAGGTTTGTCATTAACGAGAGAGAAGAAAACATTCTTCTTGTTAATGACCATACGGTTGTGAATTTTAGCAGTAACGATTATTTGGCGCTGGCAGATCATCCTAGCTTAAAAAAAGCATTTATACAGGGTGTTGATAAGTATGGCTTGGGAAGCGGGTCATCTCCTTTGGTTAGTGGGTATTATCGATCACAGTGTTTATTAGAAGAAAAATTTAGCGAATTTTTCAATCGAGAAAGAAGCCTTTTATTTAATTCTGGGTACTTAGCAAATGTTGGGATTTTATCTGCCTTTCAAAATAGGCATGAAAAAATTTATTCAGACAAACTTTGTCATGCATCGATATTGGATGGCATAGAGCTATCTAAAAGAAAAAATATTAGATATAGAAATAATGACTTATCCCATCTGCAAGAGTTGTTAATAAGTGCAACAGATAAGCCATTGTTAATTACCGAAAGTGTTTTTAGCATGGAAGGTCGTATCAGTCCCATTAAGCAAATAGCAGATATGTGCCCGGATAATGTCATGCTTATCGTTGATGATGCACATGGTGCAGGAGTGCTTGGTGAAAATGGACGCGGTATTATTGAACATGATGCACTAGGAAAAGAAGATATTGATTGCTTGGTGACCCCATTAGGCAAGGCATTCGCAAGCATGGGTGCTGTTGTTTCTGGAAGTTCGGCATTCATTGAGTATCTACTGCAGTTTTCTAAAACCTATAAATATAGTACTGCTTTACCGCCAGCGGTCGCGCATGCAACCTTGACTGCTCTGCAATTAGTCCAAGATGAAAACTGGCGGCGCCATCAATTGCGTGATTTGATAAATTTCTTTATTCAAGAATCTAATTCTCGATCATTAACCTTGTCATCAACAGATTTAACACCCATCAAATCAATTATTATTGGAGAGAATGCTCAAACATTGATGATTAAAGATGCCTTATTAAAAGAAGGTTTTTTTGTATCTTGTATTAGACCACCGACTGTTCCAAAAGGAACAGCACGTTTGCGTATTTCACTTAATTGTATGCACCGTAAGGACGATATACTTAAGTTATTAGATTTGATTGAATCGTTATGTCGCAAATAGCTTTTCTTCCTGGCTGGGGATTTAAGCGTTGTGTGTGGAACGAGACTATTAATGATCTTGAGATAGAAGATGCGGTAACAATTGATCTGCCTGATGTTGAAGGTGATGATTTTTCGCGGGCTGTTGTTGAGCTGAGCCGCGAAATAGAAGATCAATCGACTATTGTTGCTTGGTCTGTTGGCG
Organism: Gammaproteobacteria bacterium; assembly: GCA_049294295.1. Classification (GTDB taxonomy): domain Bacteria; phylum Pseudomonadota; class Gammaproteobacteria; order DSM-16500; family DSM-16500; genus Aquicella. The sequence continues at coordinate 6,894 of JBAQCP010000054.1, forward strand.
GGTTATTAGCGATTCAGCTTGCCTATATGTTCCCGAAAAAATGCGCCAAGTTGATTTTAGTGGGTAGTTTACCAAAATTTCTTTCTATTGCTAATTGGCCAGGCATTACAAATGATTTTTTTGAAACATTTATCCATCAAGCCACTAATAACTTAAATAAAACACTCAATAAATTTTCATCATTAGTCCAGTTTCCACATAAGCCAAATAAAAGTATAAAAGAACATATGTTAGACTCATCTTCAGAAGAGAAATTACTAAATTATTTATCGCTAATGCAAAAGGCAGATTATCGACCGCATTTGAAAATACTATCTATCCCCATTTTTTTCATAATGAATGAAAAAGATGCTGTTATACCGTCCTATTCTAAAGATGGATTAGAAAATATTAATGAAAATATAACTGTTTTTCACTTAAAAGAAGCAAGTCATGCGCCATTTATCAATAATAAAAATATATTCAATAAAGTATTGATGGATCTTATCTAATGCATAAAGAAAAAATTCAACAATGTTTTGATAAATCATATAATACCTATGACCAGTATAGCTATCCCCAACAAATGATAGGCAGTCATTTGATTGAAAAACTTGTTAATTTTGAAAAATCGGCCAATTCAATTATTGATTTGGGATGTGGAACTGGTTTAGTAACAAAAAACTTAGCTGATTTATTTGCCTACCAAGATTTCACAGCGATTGATTTGTCTGATGCTTTAATCTCAAAGGCAAGAGATAGATTTCAATCCTATAAAATAACCTGTCTGCAGCAAGATTTTGAGGATATTAATTTACCTGCTTCGTCCCAAGATTTGGTGTTTTCTAATATGGCGCTGCATTGGTCATCTGATTTTTCAAAAATGTTTTACAGTATTAATAAAATGCTTAAAACAGGTGGTTTAATTGCTTTTACGATTCCCACCCAAGGTACATTTCAAGAATTACAAGGCTCAAAAAATGATTTTCTTAACATACCCGATGTTATATCAAAAATAAACGCCGCCTGTTTCGATATAATAGAATGCTCAGAAGGTAATTTGAAGATAGGATTCAATGATTGGAAGTCTGCCCTAAAGTCGATAAAAGCAACCGGCGCTAATTATTTATTCAATAAAGAGCGACGATCATTAAGGAAAGTATTATCTTTTCCTGGTAATCCTTCATTAACCTATGTCACCGGATATTTTATTGCTAGGAAACTATCAAATGTCAGTTAAATTATTTGTGACCGGTACTGATACAGGTATTGGTAAAACGTATATTAGTGTTGGCTTACTAAAGTCATTTCAAGCAATGGGATATCATGCATTAGGTGTCAAACCAATCGCATCCGGAGCAAATTGGATTAATGGACAATTAAAAAATGAAGATGGCTTAAAATTAAATCAAGCATCATCTTTTCCTATCGATTATGAATTAACTAATCCTATTGTTTTTGAAGGAGCAGTCGCCCCGCATATTGCGGCAGCAAGAGAAAATAAAAGCATTACGCTAAAAGATATGATAGCAAAAACTGATGCTATCTTTAATTATCCTTGTGATGTACATATTGTCGAAGGCGCAGGTGGTTGGTTTGTGCCTTTAAATGAGCATGAAACCATAGCCGACTTCGTTATTCATCATGAAATGGATGTCATTCTAGTCGTAGGCATTCGTTTGGGATGTATTAGCCATGCTATTTTAACCTATAACGCTATTGTGCAGGCTAATTTAAGAGTAGCTGGCTGGGTTGCTAATTGTTTTGATGATACGACAGTTGTGAGTGAGGAGATTATTCAAACATTAAAAGAGTGGTTGAAGGCTCCGTGTTTGGCGGTAATTCCTTATGGGGGGAAGGCAGAAGATTATTTAGTGAGTGAGGTTTAGCTATATAGGCTCAATCTTATTAGCTGGATGGGTTCCCGCTTTCGCGGGAATGACAATAATTCTAAATGACAGCACTTTTTATAAAATTTTTTATAAAATAAAAAAGCTCAATGTCTCAGCAGAATGGAGCAAGCTGTTAGCGGGTGTAAGAGGTTGTTTTGTAGCGACCCATCGCCAGGGATGTCGCGCTTGGAGCGAAAAAACAACCTCTTACACCCGCTAACAGCTTGCGGGGATTTACCACTGTAGCGATAAGGCTATCTCCAAAATGTCAGCTATTTTAATACCGTACTATCCCCAGAAGAAAACCCCTGAATCGTACCATCCTCCAACTCCAACAATAAATGCCCCAAACTACTAATCCCAACATACCGCCCACAAATTTTCTGCCCATTATTCTTAATCGCAATCTCTTTATTACTCAAATAATCCACCAACTTCCACTCTTCAAGAAAAGCATTCAACCCACTCTTCTCAAAAACCGCCAAATCATTAATGAGATTATCAATCAATACAATACTCAACTCGTTCCTATCAAGATAATTAGCCGTCATTTTCCTAAGCGACGTCCAAGGCTGAGAAATCTCATTCTCAAGCAGCATATTAACATTAATCCCAATCCCAATAATGGCATGACATAACCCATTCGACTCAGCTTGTATTTCAATTAAACTACCAGCCAATTTTTTATTGTCATAGATCAAATCATTAGGCCACTTAATCAAAAGGGGTAAAGGGTAGTGATACATCTGCAGCGACTTAGCAACCGATAAACTAACCACTAAGCTTAAGCCTGCTAACTCACTAATATCTTTCTGAAAAGGATAAGCACAAGAAAGCGAAATATTCTGCCCAAATGGAGAGTGCCAAGTACGATCCAGCCGGCCTTTACCATGCGTTTGTTTTTCAGCAATACAGACACTAATCTTTTTACTCAGATGCGATCTAAGATAATTATTAGTAGAATCCACCGATTCAAACACTGACAGCGAAACATTTTTCGACGAAAGACCTTTCTTGATTATTTTTTCATTTAATAAAATCAGCGGCTCAAGCAATGCATAGCCTTTCCCTTTGACAGAATCTACTTTAATGCCATAGCCTTCCATTTTTTTAATAGCTTTCCAAACAGCACTACGTGTCATATTTAACGCTTCACCAATTTTGGTGCCATCATGGTAATGACCATCATTTAAGATACCTACTAATTTTGTAAATGTGTCAGTTAATTTTTTCATAATCATCTTTTAAAATTTAATTAGTTTTTTCTTTGCAGACGCATGGCGTGCACGTAATTCAATATCAATATATTGGTCGGTAATGGCACTTGAACTATGTCCGGCATCGTCCCTTACATGCTCTCTTGGACGAATTTTAACATCTTCAGAAATGCCAGTATGTCGCAACCAGTGTACGGTTGCGGCAATTAACATATCTGCGTCTTCCATAAAGCCATCTGTTTTTAAACGTTCAATAGTTTTATCAAAACAATGTTGAACAATTTTTCGAATGTGTCGAGTGCCTTCTAAGGGCCCTTTGCCTAATGCTTTAGGAATAAGCGGCAATGTTTCGCCAGGGGAGGGGAGTGATGATAAGCCAAGATTTAAGCGATAACGCTTTAATGCTTCAAGCATCGCATTGCTAACAGTAATATCGCGCTCTTTATTACCCTTACCAACGGTTTTAAACCACCAATTATTATCCATGTCTTTATAAAAATGCCCCATCTGCGGTATCCAGCGGGTGCTAGCAGCCAATTCAGAAATACGTAAGTACATAGCAAAAAGTGCATTCATCATAAATAACGTGCGTTCATGCAGCGCAGGATTGTCTGCTGCCATTTGCTCGGCTGTTTCGATGATATACGCCCATTGCAGTTCAGATAAACGCCTGATGGTTCTCTTGCCTTGATGTTTACGCAAAAATTTACTCTTTTGGCGGATTTGTGCGATAGGGTTGCCAAAGGTATGTTCTTCTTGTTCAAGATAGTTAAAAAAACTACTTAAGATAGCAAAAATAGCCTGCAAGGCACTTTGCGATAGGGTGTAGGATTTAACGTTAGGTATTTGTCCATCACGATGCGCTTTCTTAGTTACCGATGCAACAAAAGGACGCCAAACAGGGTTGGCCAAACGCAGGCCATCTTGTTCTATAAATCGAGGAACTTGCTTAATGCCTATCCAATGTTTAGGTGGCTCTTGGCAAAATTCCAAAAAAGTTTCAATGTCACCGCGACGCAATTCTTTCAAGGGTTTGGCATGAATAAACCATGCCCACTGTAATAGACGTTCAATTTCACGTCGGTAAGACTTAAATGTTTCATGGCTTCCGCGATACGCCTGCAAAAATTGACAGGTGTACTTATAATCTGCAACAACATCTTCGACTGAAATATCATTTATTAGCAACGATTTTATGCGCGCCTGCTGAGTATCCATTGAAGCATCCAAATGCTCCAAGGAGTCAAATAGTGATGTTGGTATATACTCAGAAGCCATTTTATTACTCTCTCAAAGTGGGCTGTATTATAAGCTCAAGTATATTTTAAATACCAATCCCTTATTCCTGTAAAAATGGCCAATCGGTATATCCATGGGCATCTCCGCCATACCAGGTGTCTTTAGACGCTTCAGGCGCAAGAGGAGCTCCGGTTTCTAAACGCTTTACGAGATCCGGATTTGCAATAAATGGGCGACCAAAGCAGATGAGGTCTGCTAGATTTTCGCGCCTTGCTTCTAATGCTAACGCGAGATCGTAACCATTATTTGCGATATATTTACCATTAAATAATTCTCGCAAGGTCTTGAAATTGAAGTTTTTCGGAATGTCACGAGGACCAATAGTGACCCCTTCAATGCAATGAATATAGGCTAAATGAAAGTGATTTAATTGATCGATAAGATATGAAAAAAGTTCCATAGGTGCAGAATCAGCAATATCGTTAGCAGGGCTGACAGGGGCGAGTCTAATACCTACGCGTTGGCTATCCCATACTTCTGTGACTGCTTTAATCACTTCTAACGTGAGTCTAATGCGGTTGGTAATACTGCCACCGTATTGATCGTTTCTATGATTCGTTTTATCACGCAAAAATTGATCTAATAGATAACCATTTGCAGCATGGATTTCTATCCCATCAAATCCAGCTTTTTTTGCACATTTTGCGGCATGTACATATTGTTCAATGATGCCAGGTATTTCACTTAGTTCTAAGGCGCGGGGCGTTACCATCGGTTTAAAGCCAGTTTCTGTAAACGCTTGGCCCGCTGGTTTAATGGCAGAAGGAGCGACAGGTAATTGGCCATCAATTTGTAAATCAGGATGTGAAATGCGGCCAACATGCCAAAGCTGAGCAAATATATGCCCGCCTTTTTCATGCACGGCTTTAGTGACTAACTGCCAGCCAGCGACTTGTTCTTCTGAGTAGATGCCGGGTGTAAACGCATAACCTTTACCTTGCTGTGATATTTGGGTTGCTTCAGAAATAATTAAACCGGCAGTGGCGCGCTGTGCATAATATTCTGCATTCAGGGCTCTTGGTGTATCACCTTTGCCTGCGCGGCTGCGTGTGAGCGGTGCCATCGTGATGCGATTAGTTAAGGTAAGTGGTCCTAGGGTGACAGGCTGAAATAGATCGCTGGACATGTCGTATTCCTTTCTGAAGTGAGTGTACCCAGTATAGCAAAGGTGCCTTAGGTTATTAAATAATAAGCGAATCCTCACATGCCCCTTTTTCAGGGTAAAATAGAGTCATAAAAATACAAATACACAAAAAGGAGTGTTGCAATGAACAAGCCAATATGGGCTGTAAAGGCTTTTGCTTTTTCTACGCTGGCATTAAGTTTAGGTGCATGTTCTACCATCAATCTCCCTTCCCGCTCTCCATCTGCAACTAGCAATACACCAACAGTGACGGCTGATTATAGCTCCCGTATTCCGCAACACATCAAACCAGGTGCCAAAACCGTGGTGATTGATCCCAATGTGCATGTATGGGGTGCTTATGACTCCAGCGGTAATTTAGTGCGTTCTGGTCTTACAACGGCAGGTTCAAGTTGGTGTCCTGACATTCATCGTGCGTGTAAGACACGATCAGGTACATTTCATGTCCAATCATTAGGTGCTGCAAGCTGTAAATCCAGCATTTATCCGTTACCTAGAGGTGGCGCACCTATGCCTTATTGTATGTTCTTTAACGGCAGCCAAGGTATGCACGGTACTTATGGTAACGGTGTCGTAGAAGGTAACATTAGCCATGGTTGTGTACGTTTGCATGTGTCAGATGCAGAGTGGCTGCGCTTTAATTTTGTGAATGTTGGTACGAGGGTAGTTGTTAAGCCTTACTAGCGAGTAGCTTGTAGCCCGTATTATGCGGGCTACAATGCTTTTCATTTATAGTTTGTTATGTTTTACTTTCTTATGCGTAAACGTGACTATTTGGCTCAAAGGCGTAACATCCCCAATGGTATAAATAGGTCCATGAAATCCTGGCTCATATATTTCTCCAGTCCCATTACCATGAACAAGTATTTGTACGCTGACACCTGATAAAGGGAAGTGTGCAGCTAAATCATCCCCGATTTTTGCAGCAATGATTTCCCAATAGGTATTGACGGGTAATTCTTTTGTAGGCTCTAAATAAGTTAAAACAATTTTTCTCAAATCTAAATAATCAGGAAAAGCACTATATTCAATAGTATCTTTTAATGCATAGCGAACATAAATTTCTAAGGTCTGTCCTGATTGACGCTGAGTATGGTAGCCATTAATCTGGAATTGAAAAACATTTTTACTCGCATAGGCCAAAGAAGAGCCCCATATGAGTACAAATGCAATGAACAAGCTGGTAATTTTTTTCATCTTATTTCTCTACTAAAGACTCGGGGAACATTTAATTTTTTCAGCAAATATTGCCGATATTTTACTGTCCAACTTTATCGCATGACACTCGAGATGATAAGTGCTCGCGGAATCTGTTAGCGTATCTAGCGTTTTTTGTTGCTGTTCTAGTTCAAGATTTAGATAGTCATCAATGGTGATGTGTTTGCCTTCAATCATGTGCAGACCGATTTCTTTAGGAAGCGTATATAAGCGTATTAGCATTTCTCGTTTATCGTATTTTAGATTATTAAACATATCCCCGGAGAGGTTTAGATGTTCATTTTTGAAAATTCTATCGATAATGGCTTCGCTGCGTAACATGTCTTTTTTATCTTGAGGCGCTAATAGTCGTCCTAAGGTTTCTCTAGTGCTAACGTTTAAAGAGAGAAATTGATTGATTGTGATGTAGGCTTTTTCCAGCGCATATAAGCCTAGTGGTGTAAATAAATGGTACTTTAATGATGTTTGGTCAAATTCAGGTAACAGCATAAAATGGCTGCTTTTTCTGTATTGTTCTAAATCAAATGCTTTAGTTGGTGCGGTTGTATAAGCTCTTGTGCTATTAAACAGCCCATGCTGGGGCTTTGCAGGTGTTACCGGTTTGTTTGTTAGCGCTTTTGCTGCTGCATACATTCTTGGTAGCATGAGTATCAATCCTTAGAACATTAAAGTGGGCATACATTATGCATTAAATAATCGATGATTTCATCCTTAGAAAAGGAGTTAGGATGAGATAGACAAGTTAAATTGCATTGAAAAAGCGTTCCCGAAGGATATCAACAGGAACGCTCGCTGAAAGCTTAAGAAGGATTCTTAAGCTTAAGTATATCGTAAATATTTTTTTCATTTATCGGTACATTCTGATAAAGCTTGCTGTAATCATCGACATTTCTGCCAGTGATGAGGCTATCTAATCTTTCAGTCCCTGGTCTAAATAGATTAGCAAAAAATGAGTTTGCTAACACACTAGGGTAGCTGCCATTAGCTGCATAAATGTGTAATGCTAAAATACATAAAAGTATCAGACAAAAAATATAACCACGAAGAACACCTAATGCTGCTCCCACTTTGCGATCTAAAGTGGCATAAGGAAATGAGAATACCGTCACAAATCCAGTGACAACTAACGCTGCCTCACAAATAGAGAATACGCCGACAAAGCAGATGAGCATACTAATGGAATACATGATTTGCATAAGCAAATTACTTGTTAAAGGGCCAGCATCTATAGCGGCCATGAAGTTTTGAACCATCTTACTGTCGACAACATCATTGATTAGGGGGGAGGAGTTCAGGAAGTGTCCCAGTGGTACCGTAAATTCGATAGTGAATATAAGAGCAACACTTAAACAGATGAGCGCAATAATTTCTTTGCTCGCTCCTCGTGACATGCCGAGGATGAAATTAACGACAATAATTAAAAATATTAAAAAATCCAGGCCATTCCAAGAACTCATTTATTCCCCTCTCCAAATCTAATCTTTGCAATTCAGCCAGCGTACCATGTAATAGGGGGCTTTTATATCATATTTAAGCATGATTAAAAGCCCCTTTCTTATTATTTTAGCGGATAATTCAACATCCAATGGATACCATATTTATCAATTAGCATTCCAAAGCGTGCACCCCAAAATGTATCTGAGAGTGGTTGAACGATCTTTCCTTCACTACTTAACTTATCAAATAGTGTTTCAATTTCTAGCATGGTTTCACAATTAATGCTTAGTTGTACATTGTTTCCTTGATTTGCACCGTTGCTTGGCCAATCTGATGCCATTAGAGCACACGTTCCTTTTGTTAATGAGGCATGCATAATCTCATTATTAGCAGCTTCTTGGACACGGGCATCTTTAGGTGCGTCGCCGTAAGTTACTAACTCCAATTCTCCGCCAAAGCATTGCTGATAAAAATTGATTGCTTCACGACAATTTCCATTGAAAAATAAATAGGGTATAAGTGGTTTCATTGCTTCTTCCTAAATGATTCTTGACAGTCCTTCATGATAACTCAACTTTGTAACGTTTAGCTTGTCTTCTTGGGGTTGGCACTGACTGCCCTTAGTGCTGAATGATTATATTTTAATCATTTTTGCACTGGAAGCTAGTCAGTGTCATGCCTTTATAAGGCAGCTTCAAGTATGAAAAAATTCAGCGCCTGCCATAAAGATAATTACATCTATATTCATTGATGTGTAATTTCGGTTTTTCACTTAACCTCAATTACCAATTTGCTTTATACCGACAACATTTCCTGGTAAGCTTTTATTATATATGTGTGTGGGCCCGCTAAGCTTCTAAGAATTTCATATTTGAATGTTTTTTATTCATTTTGGGGAAGGATGTATGGCAAAGATACATTGTGTGCTTTACAATGATCCAGTAGGTGGTTATCTCCAATCTTATACTAGTAATAATACCCCAGAACTCAAGCGATATCCCCGTAGGCAACTCTTACCAAAATTTCTCGACGTGCAAAGCCACACTGTCATTATTACATCTGATAAAGCTGACCCTGATTCCTGTTTTGAAAAAGAATTACCTGATGCAGATGTCGTCATTTCACAGCCATTTTGGTCTGCCTATCTGATAGTAGAGCATAGCGCACATTCATGTAGTGCTGGATGCAAGCCCCTGAAGAAGAAACAAAGTTTAAACAGAGAAAATTTAAGTACCACTAAAATAAGGGATAGATAAGCATGGAAGCTTTAAGAAAAAAATTTAAAAATATTTTAGTAGCGACTGACTTCTCAAAAAATTCTGATCTCGCAATTTCTAGAGCAGTTAACATTGCAAAAACAATGGATGCTAAACTCACTATCATACATGTTGTACAAAAAAAATCGATAGACAGTTTTATAGATGATGCTTTAAAAAATTTATTGCCTAAAGCGCTTTGGCTATCAACGAAAGAACATAGGACGACATTACTAGAAGAGAAGATTAATAGTTTATTTAAGCACGGTCTAGAAATAAATTCTGCTCTTATTACCAAAGGCAAACCAGCCATTAAAATACTTCAATTTGCCAAAAAAAATAAATTTGATTTATTAATAATGGGTGCTCATGGCAAATATTCTTTACGTGACACATTTGTCGGTACAACCGCAGAATATGTTGCTAAAAAAACTACTTGCCCTGTATTGATTGTTAAAAACAAATCAAAAAATCAATTTAGAAAAATTCTTGTACCAACCGATTTTTCCAAAGTAAGTAAAAAAGCGTTAGATTATGCCAGCAAACTGTTTCCTAAGAGCAACTTTCGTTTACTGCATGTTGGCGATTATGATTTTGAAAATTTATTGGTAAAAGAAGAGAAAAAATTAGAAATTCCTCAAAGTAAAATTATTAAGCTACGCAAGGCAATTTTATTTGATTTAACTAATAAAATGAAAATATTTACTAAAGGTTATAGCAAAAAATTAGGGAAATATTTTACAGATATTGTACTTGGGTATCCTGGGCCTAGTATTATCAAAGCAGCAAAAGCATCAAATAGCGACGTGATTGTCATGGGGACACAAGGTCATGGTAGTCACCATTATCTTTTTATAGGCAGTGTTGCTCAATGGGTTCTTACTGATTGTGATACGGATATCTTACTAGTTCCTCCTAAAACCTAGAAAGTAATTGGCCATAGATAAATGGGGTATGAGATAAACAAGCAAAATTTTACTGTATTAAAAAACAACTTGCAAAAGTTGGTTTGTGGAACAATCACTCAAAATATATTGGCGTTTACTTAATTAAAACCATTTGCATATCCTTTTTAATTGAAAAGGAATTAACCGATAAGGATGATCACCCATGAAAAAAACGATGAAAGCAGCCGTGGTACATCAATGTGGGGAGCCACTTAAAATTGAAGAAGTTGCTATTCCTGAAGTTACGCCTGGAAAAATTCTCGTAAAAATTATTGCTTCTGGTGTATGCCATACTGACCTACATGCAATAGAGGGTGATTGGCCAGTTAAGCCAACATTGCCGCTTATTCCGGGCCATGAAGGCGCGGGTATCGTAGTTGCAGTGGGCGAGGGCGTTACCTTTATCAAGGAAGGGGATCGTGTAGGTGTGCCATGGCTACACACCGCATGTGGGCATTGCACGTATTGTTTTACTGGATGGGAGACCTTATGTGAATCGCAAAAAAATACGGGTTACTCGGTCAATGGATGTTTTGCTGAATATGTATTAGCGGATCCAAATTATGTAGCTCATTTGCCACCCCAATTAAATTTTGCTCCGGCTGCATCTATTCTTTGCGCAGGTGTAACTGTATACAAAGGAATTAAAGAAACAGATACCAAGCCAGGGGATTGGATTGTTATTTGGGGCATAGGCGGTTTAGGACATCTTGCTATCCAGTATGCAAAAGCGATGGGGCTTCATGTTGTTGCGGTGGATATTCATGAAGCGCAACTGAGTCTTGCACGAGAACTTAAAGCAGACATTGTTATTAATGGTGCTAGTGAAGATGCTGTGAAGCGAGTGCATGAAGAAATAAAAGGAGCTCATGGTGTACTTGTCACAGCCGTATCCAACGAAGTCTTTCCTCTTGCAGTGAAAATGTTGCGCCGTGGTGGTACGGTATCATTTGTGGGATTGCCGCCGGGAAATTTTAAGCTTTCAATTTTTGATATGGTTTTAAACAGAAAAACTGTTCGAGGTTCAATCGTGGGTACACGAGCTGATCTTGAGGAATGCCTTTCTTTTGCCGCGGAAGGTAAGGTATCAGTTCGTTATACATTAGATTCGTTAGAAAACATAAATGGTATTTTTGACAAAATGCGACGGGGAGAGATTAAAGGCCGCGTAGTAATGAAAATAAGTGAACACGATAAATTATATCCTTACCCAGATTATTTAATTTCAAGCTATCAATTAGCGGACGGGAAAAAAGTTACTATACGTCCAGTCAGATCAGATGATGCTGATATTCTACAAGAATTTATACGCAATCTATCCGCACAAAATAAACACGCGCAATTTATGGAAAATTTTAAAGAGTTATCAAATAGCATGTTGGAACAAATAACCGAGATTGATTACGATCGTGAAATGGTATTAATTGCAACACATCAACAAAATGGTAAAGAAATAATGCTGGGCATGGCTCGATACGCTTCAAATACTGATCCTGATACTTGCGAATCAATTGTCGTAGTTGCTGATGCATGGCAGAACAAACAAATTGGTAGACACCTAATGTATATTTTAATGGATTTAGCAAGGTCCAAGGGGTTTAAAGCCATAACGGGATCTATTCTTGCTAGCAATATTGAGATGGTTCAATTAGCTCAACATCTTGGATTTACTATTTCAAATAGTAACGAGCCAACCGTGAAGATGGCAATTAAGATGCTAATATAATCATGGTCCCAAGCATTTTCAATTAGTGCAGCCAGTAATGCTAATTCGTGCACTTCAGATAGGCCGGTAACATGAATTACCGGCCTTTATGGCCGATTGGTTCGTATAATTCTAATGACGTCACACTTGCTTTAATCGCCCAGCTACTTATTCTGGACGCGAACCTAAGATATCCCCATGAAATGAATCAGATTTAACTTTTCCCGTAACTGTTATAGTTAGCATAACACTGGGTCAGCTCACACTTATAATAAAAAATGGAGTAAAATATAGATATATATTCAAATGATGAGACTGATGGTTTTTTAGGCTTTTTTTTCGAATGAGCTGAAAAAGGAGATCAATTATGCAAGTCAAAGAAGTAATGTCCAAACATCCGGATGCGCTTTCTGAAGATATGACACTCAAACAAGCTGCCGAAGAAATGCAAAAACAAGATTTTGGTTTTTTGCCAGTAAAGCACAACGGCCAGATTGTTGGCGTGGTCACTGATCGGGATCTCGTTATACGCGCTTTAGCAAAAGGTCAAGATCCTAATAAAACTAAATTAAAAGATGCTATGACAAACAAAATTTTGTTTTGTCATGAAGAAGATGAGCTCAATAAAGCTGCGCAAATCATGTGTGACAAACAAATCCATCGCCTCGCGGTTTATGATAAACAAAATCAATTTACCGGCGTCATTTCAATAGGCGATATTGCAAGAAAAGCCAAAGATAGCACGTTATTAGCAAAGTTAACTGAAGCAATTCATCAAAAATAATTGTTTATTCAGGAGAGAGCAATCGTGAATAAAGAAGTTATTAAACACCAACCATTATTTTCAGGCTTATCTGAATTACATCACGTACTCAATCATTTATTTGATCGAAACTTACTTGACTGGGAGAAAGATTTTACAGCCATGGAAATGACAAATTGGGTACCTAAAGTCGATGTGAAGGAAAAAGATAATCAATATATCATTCGTGCAGATATACCAGGTGTAAATCCAAAAGACATTGAAGTCAGCCTGGATAATGGCACGCTTTCAATAAAAGGGAAAAAAGAATCAGAAACTAAAGAAGAAAAGGAAGATTATGTACGTATAGAACGCTCATCGGGTTCTTTCTATCGTGCTCTTAGTTTACCAAATGCTGGTGATGAATCAAAGATTACTGCGAAATCTAAAAATGGTGTATTAGAAATTACTATCCCAAAAAACAATAAATATTCTTCACATAAAATACAGATTAAAGAAGAATAAATGCCCCACAAATTAATCTAAAATACATATGCACTCGCCATTAAATTGACGAGTGCTTTTTATTTTTTCCTTACACCCTAAGACCAATAATGATGGCTGTTAACATTTATAGTTAGGCGATACTTGATGTTGGCATTCAATTGTTTCGCATACATATAGGCTAGGCGCTAAAATTCCATCTATTGTATCATGCAGCTGTAAGTTGGGCTGTGTTGATTTGAAGATACTTGCTTTATTTGCGGCAGCCGATTTTTCTTGTAAACGAGTAATGTCATCCACTGAGTCTATTTTTTTATTAAAATCGCCTGCAAGAATAATATTATGTTTTGTGGCTAATTCATCTAGTTTTTCCATAATATCTTGATCACAGAGATGTTTATTGATGGCTAAGAAGTCAGTATGGATACTAGCTATTTTTATAGCAACATTGTTTTTTTTCATTCGGAGGGTGACTGCATGAAATTGGCCGATATAACTTGGTAACTCACCCTGCACTAAGGTTGTTAGGTCAGCTTTAAAGTCGTCTTCTATAGGCAAGGCTTCTAATACATCATCACCGTTAAATAAAATAGCGGGTTGATGATGGCTATAGGTGGCTTCCGACTCACATATTGTATTCGGACACCGGGAACGTACACCATTCATGAAATGAGAAAAAGCGTCAGGATGATTTTGTAGTTCTTGGACTGTAAAAATAGGCATCTCATTATTCGTGCTGGATGAATACATTGTTTGCCCTACAAAATAACCTAGAAAATATAAGCGAGTATAATAAGCGTGCTTTGTTTCTAATGGAATATGTTTAATCGGATGAGCTTGATTGTCGATAGGTAATGTGGTGGAAGGCTGGCCTGTATCACTATCTATCATTTTTAATTGTAGTGTTTTGGATCGGGTGGGATCCCCTACTAGCTCCAAAGATTTATCTTGCCCAAATAGCTGTTCATTGACTAAGTAAATATAGTTATGGTCAATAAACCATTGCATGGGGAAGTTTAATCTTGCTGACACTACCCCTTGGTTGTTTAAACTAAAAATAATACTTTTTCTTATTAATAGGTTAAGAGAAAAAATACTAAGTTTTGTACCAATGCTGGTGTCAATTGTAGCCTTTAATAATCCATGATCTGTTGATTCGCTGGTGATTAATGATTCTTCAGTAAGTACACGGTTTATCTGGAAAAAAGGCAGCCTGGTACGAAACATGGTGACTCCAACTAAGAGAGCTTATAATTGGCAGAATCCTAACATATGCACTGGCATTAAACAAACATGGGTGCGGTGACATGAGGAGACGGTTTGCTACTTCTCGGGTATATTTCAATTAATATTCTGCCAATAAATCGAGCTTGTTCAATGTAAAAGTTGCAAAAATACTATTTGCGTCATTAATCAAGAAATTTATCTCTTAAAAATAATATTTTTTATAATATGAAAGATATAGCAAAGTGAGGTTAAATTCATGTCTATTATCAGCAAAAAGCTTAAAAAAATTTTAGTGGCAACAGATTTCTCAGAATCATCTGATTTTGCTCTTTCAAGAGCTATCGAGCTAGCAAAAGCAAATAATGCCGAACTGACGATAATTTAGTGGTAGAGAAAAAACACATAGATGAATTATTGGATAATTATTTAAGCAAGATATTGCCATTGAATTACTTCATGTTGGTGATTATGAATATGAAAATTTATTACAACATGAAGTAAAGGAAGAAAATATTCCCAAACATAAATTAATTAAACTTATAAAAGCAGTAGTTTTTTATTTAGAAGATAAAATGAAAAAATTTATAAAATCAGTTGTTAAAAAACATCAAAAATTATCTTGTTCTATTGATCTAGGATATCCCTGGCCGATTATTATTAAGGAAGCAGAAAAAGGAATCGTGATTTAATAATCATGGGAACACAAGGACATAGCCGAATAAATTATCTATTTATGGGCGGAGTTGCATATGGAGTTTTAAGAGAAACAACAAAAGACATTCTTCTCGTACCGCCGAAAAAATAAATTTTTACAACCAATATCTGATTAGCAAAATAAATCGGCCAAGAAGTTTTCTGTATATGGTTTGCTTGTTTAAGTCTTCATATCTTATTTGTCGAGATTGATTAATATCGCTTAAAAACTGTTTTTCAATAACATCTTTAGTTTCATCACTGCGAATTTCTACATCTACCTCTAGATCATGCAGGAATGAACGATAATTTAAATTACTCGATCCCACAACAGTCCAATCGTCAAGAATTAAGATTTTTGCATGTAAAATTGTTGGTAAATATTCATAAATTAAAGCACCACTTTTAAGTAAACTGGAGTAAAAGGTAGTTGACACCATTGACATAAAAATAATATCAGATTTTCCGGGAATTAAAATACGCACATCGATTCCCTTTTGGCTTGCTTTTTCTAATTTTTTAAGTAGGTGACTATCTGGAACAAAATATGCATTGGTCACCCAAATTCTTTTTTTGCAATTTGAGATTCGCTTTATAAGTTGTTTGTAATAGCGACGTCTTAAACGCCAAGAATAATTTAAATGAAATGTTGACTGGCTATTTATTTTTTTAAAAATATAGAGTAAATGTTTTTTAATCGGAATGTGACCCCAGGCTTTATCAAATGCATATTGAATTTCATCTGTGTTAACATTCATTATTTTTACGGTAGTGTCTCTCCATTTTTTAAGAATTACATGATCAGATAAATTATCATTAATATTTGCGCTTCCAACATAGATGATATTTTTATCAATGATGCATATTTTTCTGTGATCGCGAGAATTTAATTTTGATAGCAAATAAAAAATTTTTTTAATGAAAACATTAGGTAGGTAATTAGAACGGCGCCAGTGTAGAAATTTCCAAGGGAGGGGATGAAAAATTCTTGTTTCTATTCCAGAAAGTTCCATTTGATCTGTAATTTTACCGCCCCATGTGGCGGAGCCAACACCGTCTACTAAAACGCGAATTTTAACACCTTGTTTAGCTGCATTACATAATGCGTCTGCAACAGTTTTTCCAACTGAATCATCTTCAAAAATATAAACTTCAAGATCAATGGTTTTTTTTGCATTATTAATATCTACTATCAATGTTTTTAAATAATAATCATCAATTAGAATAAGTTCCTTAAATTCTGACATTATTTGCTACCTTATATTTTGGTTCAAATTACAAGATTTAAAGAGACTTCTATTGCAATATGGTCAGACAGGTATCGCCATGGTTTATGAATTAATCGGTTTGCATAATTGACATTAAACCCACGGTAATACATACGATCTAATTTGAGTATCGGTACCCAGGCAGGAAATGTTTTTGCATATGAAGTATGTATGTTTAAAAAGGCTTCCTGAAATTCTAAATTTTGTATCAATGGTTCTGTTGCATAGCCAGTCCAATCATTAAAATCCCCGCCCAAAATGACAGGCTCATGCTCAGGAATATTATCATTAATATATTTAACAATGATATCCAATTGTTTGCGGCGATCTTTTGAAAATAAACCAAGATGTGTGCAGAGCAAATGTATTGGTTGATTTTTTTCATCAAGTTTTATAATTGAGTGCAAGACGCCTCTGCGCTCGAATCGATGCATTGAGAGATCGATATTTTCAGAAAAAACAATTGGAAATTTACTTAATATTGCATTTCCATGATGTCCTTTTCTGTAAGTTGCATTTTTTCCATAGGCAAAATGTGGAGATAATTCAGATCTGAGTAGATCACATTGAATACCCCGTACTTCTTGTAAGAATATGATATCCGAATTTATTTCTTGAATTCTAGATTGGATGTGATAAATAGTGGTCGGAATTATACTCCAGCCAATACCTTTATGAATATTGTAACTTAATATTTGCAGATTCATTGTGATGACCTCTAAAGAAAAGTCGATAACTACTATTATTTAAGCCGACTTGCCCACCATAACAGTATGATAGTAATAATCGCATTAATAATAATTGCCCATACATTCCATGTGGGAGTAAACATCAAAAATTTCATATTCAAAGGCAAAGTAATAAAATAAGGTAAAATGATATGACTTAGAGTATGAAAAAATTCTGCACCTGCTAAGAAAATGACTACATCGCGAAGTTTCAACATATATCTACCTCCTTTCTTAATTATGGTTCAATAATTAATCACATGCAATAAAAATTGCGGCTTGATATAATGCATATGTTATTGAATTTACTAATTATTCAGATAATAGCTAGTTAAATACCCTGTCACTGTGTTATTTTTATCAAAGATATTGGAGATGAATAATGGAATTTCAGCGTCGTCATAGAGTTATATTTTTTATAGTAACAATTTTATTACTCATATTTTTCATTGTAATCCCAAATCAATTCACCAATAGACTTAGCACTAACCGTCAAGTGGAAAGTCAAATTGAAGTAAAGTTACCTAGCCCAGTTTTCTCTAGTAAAACTTCAATAGAAGAAGCATTAAAAAAACGTCGGTCGCTAAGATCATATAAAAATCTCCCAATAACATTACAAGAAGTCGGTCAGTTGCTTTGGGCCGCCCAAGGAATAACTGCTGACAATGGATTTCCTACCGCACCTTCGGCAGGAGCACTCTATCCATTGGAAATATATTTAGTTGCTGGAAATATAGAAAAATTAATACCTGGCATATATCACTACATACCAGCAAAGCATACATTGCAAAAATTAAAAGAGGGTGATGCACGTATTCAACTTGCTAAAGCAGCAATTGGCCAAGAGCCTGTAAAATTTGGAGCTGCTGATATTGTCATAACAGCGGTATTTTCTCGTACAACAAAAAAATATGGAAATAGAGGAACCCGTTTTGTTTTAATGGAAGCAGGTCATGTAGCTCAAAATATTTATTTAGAAGCAGCTTCATTAAATCTTGGTACTGTTTCAATAGGAGCATTTGATGATACTCAAATTAAATATATTTTGAATATTAAAGAGGAAGACCCATTATACATTTTGCCAATAGGAAAAATTTGAAAATGCAAATTCATTCTCATACGGCGGCAGAAAAGATAGGAATTGATTTGGATGAAGTAATTAAGGAAGCAGCGGGTTAGCATTTGCTTGGCTGGGGCTGCCTGCCCAATATTGTGGGGAACAATAATGGCATTTTTCTCGGTATTTCCTTTTATTTTTATTGCTTTATTGGGGGGAGTGCAAGCGTTTGGAGTTTCTAGTCTTTTGCTTGGTCCTGTTACATTAATTCTTGTGGCTGGATTGTTAAAAAGCAGTCAAAAATATGTTAAAAGTCAAATTTCTCAAACTTAAATTCGTATAGATTAATACAATTTTATCAAATGAAATGATAATGGATCGGATTTCTATTTAGGAGCAAGCTAATTGAAAAGCTAATCATTTTTTAATATCTGTTTCGATATTTTTGCTCCATATCAGTCGAAGTGCATTCATTTGCACCATCAACGCTGTTCGCAAACAACCAGCCTTTGCGTCCGATGACAAAAGGTTTGATCACTCGCTCTGAGAGATTATTTGATATCTCAAGTCGAGGGTCTTTTAGATAATTTAAAATTTTAAGCCACTGATTTAATGTGTAACTGACTGCTTGTCCTAACATGCTCTTAGTACGACTTATACCTTAACCATTTATAAATTTCTGGAATGATAAAAAGTGGTAATGAGCTTAATAAGATCGTAGCCCATTCTTTCATTGTAAGAGGAACCGTATATAAAACATGTTGAAGCCAAGGTGTATAGATAGCTGTAATCTGTAGCGCTAACATTGACAAAATAGCTATTAAAAGCCACTTGTTTGAAAGCCAGCCAATTTGAGTAATGGGCGCATGAAGATTACGAAAATTTAATACGTGAATGTTTGCCATGATGACAACAGCTGTAAATGCGACGGTATTAGCAAGCTGGTACGATTGATTTAAATAAAATGAGTAAAGAATAAATGCCACGACGCCAATATAGGAACCAAATAATGACAATAATAAAAATGACATTTTATTGAGAATAGGCATATTCATTTGGCGAGGTGGCTCATCCATACTGTTTTTTTCTTCTCGTTCCACACTTAAAGAAATAGAAGTAGCGCTATCTGTTACTAAATTAATCCAAAGAATTTGTATAGGTAGTAGGATAAGTGGTCCTCCTACAAGAATATTAATTAAAATTGCTATTACTTCACCAATATTAGAAGAGGTAAGGTAAAGCACAAACTTGCGGATGTTAGCATATTGTCGCCTACCTTCCTGTACGGCAGAAACAATGGAGGCAAAATTATCATCAGATAAAACAATATCCGCAGTGCTTTTAGCGACATCTGTACCGCGTATTCCCATGGCAATTCCAACATCGGCTTGTTTGAGTGCAGGGGCATCGTTGACTCCGTCTCCGGTCATCGCTACTAATTGATCATTTTTTTGCAGTAATTGCACAATTCGCAATTTGTCTTTTGGTATTGTTCGTGCGAAGAGAATCTCTTGTTTTAAGAGTTCAGATAAAGTTTCATCATTCATTTTTTCCATGTCACTGCTAGTGACTGTTTTTTCGATACTAAATCCTATTTGGTTTGCAATAGCTTTTGCTGTTACTGGTGAATCACCCGTAATCATTATTACTTTAATCCCAGCTTTTTTTGCTTTTATAAGCGCATCAGAAACTTCTGTTCGTGGTGGGTCGAATATACCAACAATACCTAAAAAAGTGAGTTGGTTTTCAGCTTGCTCTTCAGTTATTTTTATTTCACCTAATAATTCTTTTTTTGCTAATACGAGAGTGCGCAAACCTTCTTCTGCAAAGTTTATATATACATTCTTGATTTGACGACGCACTTCATCTGTAATTTCTTCTTTTTTTCCAACAACGATAAAATGCGTACACCGTTCGAGCATCACTTCTGGAGCACCTTTAGCGTGAACCACTTGATGATGAGATGTTTTTTCTATCACAGACATTCGCTTTCTAGCGGAATTAAATGAAAATTCAGTGATGATATCGATCTTATTATCTTGTATTAAACCTGATTTTACTGCAGCAACTATCAATGCTGCTTCATCTGGAGAACCTATTGCTTTCCAACCATCCTCATCTTTTTTTATGTGCGCATGGTTACATTTTCGGCTTGTTTCTAAACAAGACATCAAGGCTGGATGGGATTGTGGGTCAATTGTATGCCCGTTTTTTTGAAAGAACCCTGTTGGATCGTAACCGACACCAGTAATATATATCGCTTCTTCGGGTGTCCATATTTTTTGGACTGTCATTTCATTTTTTGTTAACGTTCCTGTTTTATCAGTACAGATAACTGAAACTGCGCCCAGGGTTTCCGCAGCTTCTAGGCGTCGAAGCAATGCTTTCTTATGTGCCATCGCCACAGTGCCTAGTGCTAGTGTAATAGTGACAACTGCTGGGAGTCCTTCGGGAACGGCTGAAACAGCAAGAGAAATACCCGTCATAAGCATTGTTATAATGCTTTTGCCACTGAGTATCCCAACAATACTAACAGCTATAGAAATGCAAAGAGCTAGGAGCCCAAATTGTTTAGCAATTGTAGCTAATTGTTTCTGCAATGGTGTTTTTGTTTCAGTGATTTCACTAGTTAGTTCCGCTATAAGACCAAACTCCGTATTCATTCCAGTTTCCACGACTAACCCTTTGCCATGACCATTAACAATATGTGTTCCCATAAAAGCCATATTGCTTCTATCATTCAATAATGTTTCTTCTGGTAGAGGATCGGTCATTTTTACAATAGGTGTTGATTCGCCGGTTAATGCTGCTTCATCTGTCATAAGGTCTATTGTTTCAGTTAAGCGAATATCTGCAGGGACAGCATTGCCTGTTCTTAAGATAACGCAATCGCCAGGGATTAATTTAACTGCGTCGATTTCCTGTTCCTTGCCATTGCGAAATATCCGACAACGAGGGGAAAGCATTTTTTTCAAATTTTTAATGGCTGTTTCAGCTTTCCATTCCTGTATGAATCCAAGAATGCCATTGAAGATAACAATAGCTAAAATAGCCAACGCATCAACAATATCACCGAGGAAAGCAGAGAAAATAGTTGCAACTAATAAAATAAAAATCAAGCTTTTATTAAATTGATGTATTAATATGTAATACCATCGCACTTTCCCGACATCTTCGAGTTGATTAGGTGTAAATGAGCTAGGCATTGTTGCTAATGCTTTACGAGTGTCATCAATTGTTAATGTGTGCCAGGGTTTCAGCTTCATCACAAATTTCTCTTTATATAAACTAAAGAAATTAATGATAGGAACTGATGGACTCTGTTGATCTGATTTATTGGTGTCAAATAGATGATGGCAACGAATACAAAATAAATAACTGCTTGTGAGTAAGGAAGCATTCCAGCAAACTGTGAAAAAAATAATTTTTCATTTAGCATCGTTGTTAGTCTTGAGGTACGTCAGACTTCTTTTTGAATGCTGAATTAGCGGGTATATCCGTAGATGTATATACACTTAATATTTTTAAGGGTTTTTTAGCATTTGAATTTTTAACATTGTGTTCTATGCCTTGCGGTATAAAAATCATATCGCCTGATTTAACCATTGTTGTCTTGCCATCTAAAATAGCTTTGCCATTTCCTTCAACGATAAAAATGATCTGGTCAAACTTATGTGTTTCCATGCCAATTTCGTTATTGGGGTTGGTGCTAGGGAAAATGTTCATAAAAACGATTTGGGCATCTTTAGCTGTTAAAAAAGCAAGTTTCCAATTGTTATTTTGTTTGACTTTGTCAAATATTTGGCTCGAAACTTCTGCGCTGGCCTGAGTAGTGTTGGCAAAAGATAAACCATTAATGCAGGATGTTGCTAAAATGCATACGATTAAAGATTTTTTAATTCCATTTAAAGTTTTCATAACTGCCCCCTTTAGTTTGATCTTAGTATATCTTAAATTAGCATAATTTATATGCTATGCTAAGATTTATTGTTACACTAGCCTTGTAAGAGATAATACTGAGGAATTCATCATGCAAGATAATGGTCTTAAACAATTCTGGCGATATGATATTACGTCAAGAATTCTGCATTGGGTTTTGGCGATCTTATTGATAAGCCTAATTGCATTGGGATTGTATATGACCTCTATTGAAGATGTACCTGGAAGTAGTTGGTATTTTAATCTTCATAAATCTTTAGGCTTGGTAGCAGCCGCATTAATTCTTATAAGAATTTTTTGGCGATTAGCGCATAAACCTGCACCGCTCCCAGAAACTGTTGCTAAATGGCAAGTTAAAATATCTCATCTTGTCCATTTCTTACTATACATTTGCATAGTTTTAATGCCATTAACCGGTTATTTAGGGGCTTCATTTAGTAAAAAGGGAATAGCTTTTTTTGGATGGCAATTACCTCAATGGGTGAATACAAACCATCACATTGCCGAGCAATTTTTTGATATTCATGAAACAATTGCATGGATATTAATTGTCTTAATTAGTTTGCATGTGTTGGTTGCTTTTCAACATTTGTTTTTCAAAAAAGATGGGGTTTTTCGTCGAATGTGGTTTTGAAGAACAGTAATTAATGACTATTTACTAAAAGCCATCGTTTCATCAGTTATCAAAAAAATAATTGTTTCTCTTAAATGAACTTTCATTTTAATCGAATAGAGGGATGAATATTATATTGAACTATCCTTTATTTCCGAGTACCCTTATTATCGGAATCTATGGAAGGTGGTACACTAATGGAAAAAAAATCAGCCAATTAAACCATTATTTATTCTGGCCGAAACCCAAAGAAAATGGGAAACGCCATTATCCAATTTACACAGGATGATTACAATAAAGAATCAGGCTCATCACTGATCGATGATTGATGCCAAGGATGATGCTGAAGCCATTTCTACTTTTTTACGTGAATATAAGGATTCACCCGAGACACTGCGATCTTACGCTAAAGAAATTGAACGTTTACTGTTATGGTGTATTTATATTGCAAAGGTAAATATTTCCAGTTTAAGGCGAAACCATTTATTAGATTATCAGGATTTTTAGAAAAATCCTGTTCCTAAAAAAGTATGGTGTGGACCCAGCGTATCACGACATAGTAAAGATAATTCAGTTAATACAAACCGGCGTCCATTTGTAAAAGGCTTGGGCGGTAATTCAATAAAAAAAGCGATCAAGATTTTAGATTCATTCTTTAATTATCTTGTACAAACAAATTATTTAATTGGTAATCCGCTTGCTGTAGATCGTCGACGTAAAAAGCGACATCAAGCTAGCCCACGCATTATTGATCGCTATCTTGAACTTGATGAAATTTTTGCTGTGCTAGACGCTTTATCCGATCACCCTATTCATCATGAAGATCATCAGTTTCAATTTATTCGTGCCCGATACATCATTTTATTATTGTTCTATACGGGCTTACGTATTGCAGAAGCCGCCAAGCATAAGATGAGTCATTTTATTCAACGTGAAGGTAATTGGTTTCTACGTATTATTGGTAAGGGAAAGAAACTGCGCGAAATCCCGATACCTGATGAGCTGCTAAAAGCATTCGCTGATTTCAGATTGAAGGTAAGTTTACCCTCTCCACATCCTCAATTTAAAGAAAAGACACCACTTATTCCAATGAAAAATTTACATCAACCAATTAGTACACGGCGCATCAATCAAATTTTAAAATGGGCATTTGATCTTGGTGCTACTAAATTTGAGATAGAGCAACCAAGGAAAGCATCAAAGTTACGCTCTACCTCAGCGCATTGGTTGCGTCATAGCTATGTGACCTACTTGCTTGATTTAGGTGCATCATTAAAGGTAGTTCAAGAAAATGCAGGGCATAGTGATATTGGTACGACAATGCTATAAAGGAAATTGATGATGTTGATCTACGTCAACGCATGGAACAACAACTCAATTGAATCGAATTATCAAATAAATTTTCTAAATGATAAATTCAATAAAATGGGCATCAATGATGTCATGGCAGCATATCAACATGCACGGGTAATATGACTTTACTAAATATTATAAAAATACAACAATGTTTGATCTGGATAAGATATTATCACTTAAACTAGATGCAGCATGAAGTGGAGGTAACAAACCGTCCCCTTTATGTCACGGAACCCAACATTAGCCTAGCTTTATATCAATTTCACGGGCATCCGCGCGACCAAAATCATCGACTACCCTCACTGTGTAATGCCCAGGCTTAGCTCGCCACATAAATGATTGATCTCTAGTTGTTTTGCCTAAATAGTTTTCATTTAAAAACCAATGCAATGTATGAACGTCAGCATCAACGACAGCCGTAAATGGAATGACACCCTGCTCCCCTTCAAGGCGCGTAATATAATTTAACTGTGTTTGCGGTGAAGCAATTTGAGGAGCAAATCCTCTATCATTATTCATCTGACAATTTTTTTCATAGGCAGGTGGAATACGTCGTTGAACGCCAGCTCGCTTAAATATTTTTAATACATCTGATGGCCAAAATTCATAAACATCAAAACGTGTATGTCGATCAAAGTGACAAGTTCGTAATCCTGTTTTCTCGTTAATGGCGACCTCACGATACACGGTGTCTGTTTTGATCGGCGATTTTCCTGGAATAAACCAAACCATTTCTGTATCTCTGCAATAGCGTGTAGGCAGCATGCCTGAGGCTTTACACACCTCTACTTTTGACAAATTCATTTCTGCTGGTTGTTTGGCATAGATAGGCATAGAGATAGATTTTTTTTGCATCGATCGCACAATTTCAAAAAATAAAGGGGCCGCCATTTCTTTGCCGATTAAAGCAGGGTTACTTTGATTATTAAAATTCCCTATCCAAACAGCCATCACATAAGGTCCAAACACCCCAATCGTCCACGCATCGCGATAGCCAGAAGAAGTGCCTGTTTTCCAAGAAACATAAGTTTGGCTTTGCTGCACCCCATAATGAACACCAGGCTGCTGAGTATCTTTTAACATATCTAATACGAGGTAACTTGCTTCGGGACTTAATAAGCGCAATGATTTTGATGGAATAGCGCTATTAGTATAATTAAGCGGTTTCCAAAAACCATTATTGGTGAGTGAGGCATATAGCTCCACCAGCTCATGCATGGTTAATTCTGCTCCGCCTAGTACTAATGATAATCCATAATACTGCTCGCTTTTTAAATCCTGTATCTGGGCTTGCTGTAAAAATTCATATAAAGAAGGATGTTTCAACTGATCGGCTAAATAGACTGCCGGAATGTTGCGGCTTAGGATCAGGGCATCTTTTGCTTTAATCGGCCCCATAAAATCATAATCAAAATTTTCTGGGTTATAGCTGCCGAAACTATGCGGTACATCTTTCAGCACAGTAGCGGGATGAATTAATCCTTGATCTAACGCTAACGCATAAATAAATGGTTTTAAGGTAGAGCCAGGCGAGCGTTTTATTTGCGTACCATTAATTTGACCGCCTATCTCTTTCTTAAAAAAATTGGCAGACCCGACTTCTGCTTTGATTCCCATATCACTGGTATCTATTAATAATATGGCTGCATTATTAACACCAACATTCCCTCTTCGTACTAAGTAGGCACGTGTGGCATGTTCAATCATTTGCTGTAAATTTAAATCTAATGTCGTGATGGTTTGGGAACTATTAAAAGCATTACGCGTTAATACTTCATTGACAAAATGGGGTGCTAAAAAAGGAACGGACTGTATTTTTCGAATCTGTAATGGCAGATTCATCAATGCTAGTTTGTTCTTATCTTCTGGGTATTTGGCTACCCAGCGTGTATATAATTTATTGCGTATATCTTTTAACTCAACATGATCTGGTGAGCGCTTAGTTGGATTTTGCGGGATGACGGCTAGCGTTAATGCTTCTGGTAAATTTAATGCGCTAGCTGTTTTGCCAAAATAAATTAAACTGGCAGCCCCAATTCCTTCCACGTTGTTACCATATGGCGCTAAATTTAAATAGGCTTCCAATAATTGTGTTTTGCTGTAGTGCGCTTCTAGACGTAACGCCATCCATATTTGCCGCGCTTTACCCGCAAAGTTTTTGGAATAAATGCCATAACGCATACGCGCCACTTGCATGCTAATGGTTGAGGCCCCTACCCTTCTCTTGCCGCTGAAATAGGTTTGCCAAGTCGCTTTCAATAATGAGACAGGGTTCAAGCCTGTATGCCAGTAAAAATATTGATCTTCTTGTAGCAAGGTAGCGGAAATGGCTAAAGGAGCTGCGTCGGCTAATGGGGTCAAAAGACGATATTTTCCATCTTCGCTCAGGGTTAAGCGTAATAAACGATGGTTTTGATCAAAGACGGCTTTTGAATAACTTAAGCCGGATAAGAGCGGCGGCGCTGGCGTTAAAAATAATACGAGCACAATGCTGACAAGTATAATAACTAAGGTTATGCTAAAGCGCGTGTAATATTTTTTCATTTGATTATCGGCTAAATATAATGCCTGGTAACAATAGGTCATAGGAAGCATAAGGTCAATACATAGCTTGAGGGGGTCATCCTCTATCTATGTATTGAATCCCTTAGGTGATTATATGATTAAAAAATTTTTTGCGGCTTTATTTGGTGATGTTTCTTGGAAGGCTCCAGAATGGCTGCGGCATCTTGGCCAGACGGCAACTATTAAACCTAAGGCTTTTTGGGGCGGTATCATTGCCGTTATTTTATTCCTAAGTCTTTCTATTTACGGCTATCTTTGGTATCAAGCCCAACCCCAGCCAGAACGTGTCATTGCCCAGGTTATCCCGCCCAAATTGACGCCCAATGAGCATGAATTAGTGCCGGATAACGTCGGTATTGAGTTTGGTATACCTGCTAATGGTGAATTAAGTTCTCGCGCGGTGGCGCCTTTAAGCATGGTAGGCAAGACAGTGACGGACGGTATTAGCATGTCTCCGGCTATGCCTGGTACTTGGGTGTGGGCAAGCGACCACCATTTAACTTTTACACCCGATGAAGATTGGCCAGCAGGACAAACCTATACCGTTAAGTTCGATAAACGCTTTTTTGCAACAGGTGCCAAAATGGCATCTTGGTCTGCTACTTTCACAACCCTTCCTTTTCAAGGGGTCATTTCCCAATTTAAGTTTTATCAAGATCCATTGAATCCCCAAGTTAGGCAGGCAATTGCTACGATTGATTTTAGCTATCCTGTCGATACGCAAAGCCTAGATGATCGCATTACCTTAGCTTATGAAGGGTCGGGATTATTAGGCTCAGATAGTGTTAAATATACGATTAAGTATGATGAGCATAAACGGTCGGCTTATTTACGTTCAGAAGCACTCCAGCTGCCCAAAAGTGAGCGATATTTAGATTTAATCCTAGCAAAAGGTATTAAACCGTTAGCAGGACCGTCTAAAACACTAGAACTGATCAAAGCAAATGTATTAATTCCTGATGCGGGTAGTTATTTTAAAGTTAGCCGTGCAACGGCTGCGATTGTGCGTAACCTACAAGATAGGCCTGAGCAGGTCTTAGCGATTGAAACCACGGTTGGTGTACAGCAAGCGACACTTGATAAAGCATTGCATATTTATGTGTTACCTAAAGATCATCCTGGCAGCAGTGGTGAAGCGGCTAAAGAAAATTATGCATGGCAGGATCCGGGTGAAGTCACCCCAGCTATTCTGGCATTAGCAAAGCCACTTGATATCAAAACCATTCCTGCGACTAGAGACTATGCAACATTACATAGTTATCAGTTTGCAGCCGCCACCCCATCCTACCTCTATATTAAAATTGATAAAGGCATTACAGGATTTGGTGATTTTGCATTAAGTAATGATTACACTGCTGTTATTGCCGTACCTGATTATCCTCAAGAAATTGCTTTTTTACATAAAGGTGCATTGCTTGCTTTAGGCACGGAAGAAAAGTTATCCGTATTGGTTCGCGGTTTAGGTGCTGTTAAATTTGATATTGCTAGAGTGCTGCCAGATGATGTTAACCACTTAATTACCCAAACCAGCGGTGATTTTAGCAATCCCTACTTTATCGATCCTAGTTTTAATCAAAATAATATCAGTGAAATTTTTTCTGATATCCAAAATTTTGATGCGAGCGATTTAGCTAAGGCTCAATATACCGCCTTAGATCTTAAAAAATATATTAATAATAAACCTAATAATGGTGGTGTATTAGGCTTATTTTTACTGCAAGCCCATGGTTGGGATGCGGAAAGAAAGCTGCCATTAGATACCCAAGCCAATCGCCTGATTTTGATTACTGATTTAGGTCTGATTGTGAAAGATAACAGCGATGGCACGCATGATGTGTTTGTTCAATCCATCAATAAGGGCACGCCTGTTAACCAAGCGGATGTCTCCATTTTAGGGAAAAATGGTTTAGCATTAATCACTCACAAAACAGATGCGACAGGTCATGCTAGTTTCCCTGACCTGCAAGATTTTATAAATGACAAAGAGCCAACGGTATATATCGTACGTCTGGGTAATGATGTTGCCTTTATCCCCTATTCTCGTGGAGACAGGCAGTTAAATTATTCAAAATTTGATGTGGGTGGTGTCACTACTAATCAAGATGATCAAGCGGCATTAACGGCCTATATTTTCTCAGACCGAGGTATTTATCGTCCAGGTGATACAGCGCATATTGCGATGATTGTGAAGCAACCGTTTGTATTGCCGCAACCGGCTGGGTTGCCACTAGAAGTCACGATTGTTGATTCCCGCGGTGTGACCGTTAAAGATCAAAAGTTAACATTAAATGAAACTGGCTATCTTACCTTTGATTTCCCAACGAGTGCCAATTCAGCAACAGGTCAGTATTTTGTTAATCTGTTCATCGTGAAAGACAACCATCCAAGTAGTCAGATTGGCTCTACCACGATCAATGTTGCAGAATTTTTACCAGATAGATTGCGTATTTCAGCTCAATTGTCGCCAAAAAGCCAACAAGGCTGGCTATCTCCAACGGACTTAATGGCAAAGGTTAACTTATGGAATCTATACGGCGCGCCCGCAGTGAATCATCGCGTTAGCGGCAAGATTTTATTAACACCACAGGCCGTTAATTTTAAAGAATACCCTGACTATGTCTTCATTGATCCGTTGCTTGATCCTAAAGCACCACCTAAAGTATTCAATGAAGCATTGAGTGAAACTCATACCGATGAAAATGGCGAAGCAGCATTTGATTTGAAGCTAGATCGATTTGATAAAGCAACATATCAACTGACGGTATTTGCGGAAGGCTTTGAAGCAGAAGGTGGTCGTAGTGTAACGACCCAAATTCAAGCCTTAGTTAGCCCCTTAAGCTATTTAGTGGGTTACAAACCTGACGGTGATTTGGCGTATATTAAGCAAAATGATGTCCGTAAAGTTCATTTTATTGCTGTTAGCTCAAGCCTGAAACAACAAAATTTAGACCATTTAAAATTGCAAATCTCGCGTTTGCAGCCAGTGAGCACGTTAGTTAAGCGTGAAGATGGTACTTATCAATATCAATCCGTGATTCAAACAACTCAAATTAGCAGCCAAGATTTTGCAGTGACCGATCAGGGTGTTAATTACAGCTTACCGAGTAAAGAGATAGGCGATTTTCTTCTTACTTTGGCAAGTGATCAAGGGGTTGAGTTAAGTCATTTAAAATTCAGTATCGTGGGTGCAAGTCAACAAGCCTTGCCTAAAAATGCTGAATTAAATGTAAAATTAAATAAAGCCGAATATGCCCCCGGTGAAAATATTGAAATGCAAATCATTGCTCCTTATACCGGAGCTGGTTTAATTTCGTTAGAGCGTGACAAGGTGCATGCTTTCCAATGGTTTAAGACTGATACCACTGCCTCTATGCAAAAAATCCAGGTGCCCCAAGATTTCCAGGGAGATGGTTACGTTAATATTGCCTTTGTACGAGATTTAAATTCACCCGAAATATTTATGAATCCCTTGAGCTATAGTGTCCTTCCTTTTGCTGTGACGCATAAAGAACATGATTTAGCGGTTAGCCTAACTGTGCCTGCTGTCGCAAGACCAGGTGACATATTGCCTATTTCTTATCAAACAGATAAACCGAGCAAGATAATTGTTTTTGCGATTGATGAAGGTATTTTGCAAGTTTCAAATTACGTATCACCTGATCCTACAAAGTTTTTCTTTCAAAAGCATGCGTTGCAAGTCAATACCATGCAAATTGTCGACCAGATATTGCCAAAATTTGTCGCTGATCGTGAATTATCAGCAATTGGTGGTGATGAAGGTGAGAATGCGATTAACAAAAATTTAAATCCATTTAAGCGTAAAACAGATGCCCCCGTTGTTTATTGGTCAGGCATTATTGATGCTGATAAAGACGTGCGACAACTAACGTATCAAATACCGGATTATTTTAATGGTTCTTTAAGAGTAATGGCAGTCGCTGTTGCTGATAATGCTGTTGGTTCTGCTAGTAAAGCCACCGAGGTGCGCGGCTACTTTGTTATTAATCCCAATGTACCGACCTTTGTTGCGCCTAATGATGAATTTGAAATAACAGCTAGCATTGCAAATAACGTACCTGATTCTGGTAAGAATGCTTCTGTCAAAGTAGATTTAGAAGCTTCTTCTGGTTTGGAAATTATCGGCAATAAAACGCAAACAATCGAGGTTTCTGAAGGTCAGGAAAATAGCGTGCGCTTTAAAGTTAGAGCGAAAGCGCAATTGGGATCTGCTGATTTAAAGCTAATAACTAGCTTAAATGGCAAGATCAGTCATATGTCTTCTACGCTTAGTATTAGGCCCGCATCTCCTTATATGACGACATTAAAAAGTGGCTATAGTACTAAAAATCAGACTCTCGCTTTAGATAGAGACCTCTATCCTGAATATAGAGATGTTTTAGTCGCGGCCTCCCCTAGCCCACTTATTTTGATATCAGGCATTCAGCATTATTTAAATGAATATCCTTATGGTTGCACAGAGCAATTGACTAGCCAAGGTTTTCCAGCATTAATGATGGCTAATCAACCCTGGCAAAGTGCGCATGCTCAAGAACTGCAAAATAAAGTTGAAAAAGTGATACAGCTAATCAGTTTACGACAAATAGACAGTGGGGCTTTTAATTATTGGCCAGATATTGGCACTAAAAGTAGCGATGACTTTGCAACTGTTTATGCCATGCATTTTTTAACAGAAGCGAAAGCTGCAGGTTTTTCTGTTCCTAACGATATGTTTTTTTCAGGTATTAATTTCTTGAAAGATTTTGTGACACAAGACGTGAAGACTATCGATCAGGTTAGATTGCAGGCTTACGCGATTTACGTTTTGACACGTAATGAGATTGTTACCACTAGCTACTTGACCCATTTGCAGCTCGCACTTGAACAACAGCCGGCTATAAAATGGCAAAATAATATTGCCACGGTTTATATGGCAGCTACTTACCAACTGTTGAAAAGCCAGGCTGATGCAGAGCGGATGTTAGCTAAATACGATCCAAATACAAAAATAATTGATGCTGATTTTTATAATAAACAGATAGCTAATGCTCAATATGTATTTTTAATCGCTAAGCATTTTCCTGAGCAATTAAAGAAAGTAGATGAGAAAATGTTGATGTCTGTCATTGAAGCCGTCAACGTTGATACGATTAGCACTGTATTGCTAGGGTATACTAGCTTGGCTCTTTCTGCTTATGGGCAGTACTATCCAGTTGATAATGCAGCGACATTAAGCATCAATGAAGTATTAGCCAATAATAAATCTACTAATTTATCGATAGCAAATAATTTGTATCAGCAAAGTCCTATTGATATAAATGCTAAACAAATTGAGTTGATGACCAGTAAAAACCAAGGCTACTTCTACCAGCTGACTCAATCAGGATTCAACAAAACAGAGTCAAAAACCTTTAATAACGGCATTGAAGTTTATCGGGAATACAGAACAGCAGATGATGCGACGCTGAGTAGCGTGCATTTGGGCGATGATATTATTGTCTATATACGTGTTCGTACTATTGATAACTTGTATCACAGCAATATTGCCGTCGTTGACTTGTTGCCTGGTGGATTTGAAGTGGTTCGCGATTCAATCAATGTTAAAAATATGGATTACGTCGATGCAAGAGAAGATAGAGTTATCTTCTTTGGCTCAGTTGAGCCAGATTCTAAAGAAATTATGTATCGTATTAAGGCGACTAACATTGGCAAGTACTTAGTGCCACCGGTTTATGGAGCGTCTATGTATAATCCACTTATTAAGTCAGTGGGTAAGACGGCTACAATCGAAGTACAAAATAACTAGTGAAATTGTGTAGCCCGGCAAATCTTTGCCGGGGCTTTTCTCGAATAAACAAAGAGCTCCGGCAAAAGATTTGCCGGGCTACACT
>JBAQCP010000055.1:0-8493 GCA_049294295.1 Gammaproteobacteria bacterium
ATCCCTCGCTATGCTCGGGATGACAGTGTGGGTGGCTCGGGATCACAGTGGGGCGCGCAATGAAACATTTAGCTAGCAAATCATAGCTATATAGAAGGATAACTGAAGTTAAATTTTAGGTATACTAAGATGTTCATTTAAGTTCTATCAACATGGAGGTTGTATGAATAAATTAGTGAAAGGTTGGATATCAATATTAGCAGCGCTATCGACTGTGCAAACGGCTAATGCATGTACAGATTTACGTTTAACTGCAAAAGACGGAACAGTTATTATTTCACGTACGATGGAATTTGCTGGTGACTTGCAGTCCAATCTTCGCAGTTCTCCACGTGGCAGACATTTCAATTTTACTGCACCTAACGGTGTTCAAGGCAGCACATGGAATGCCAAATATGGTTATTTATATTTAGATGGTGCTAATCAAAATTATGCCGTAGATGGAATGAATGAAGTAGGTTTATCTGTTGAAGCTCTATACTTGCCGGGGATGACAAAATATCAAACTGTACCTGCGGGTAAAGAAGGACAAGCTATCCCGTATATTTCATTTGGTGATTGGGTGCTAAGTAACTTCAAAACGGTTGATGAAGTACGACAAGCATTATCCGCTATTTATGTTTTTGAACAAACCTTATCTGGTATGGGCGATATGGTTTTCCCTTTGCATTTTTCTATCTATGAAGCATCGGGTAAAGGTATTGTTATCGAATTTGTTAATGGCCAAATGAGTATTTCAGATAGCATAGGTATACTAACCAATAATCCTACTTATAGTTGGCAGGTGACTAATCTACGTAATTTTTTAAATCTCTCACCATACAATCCTGATCCTGTTGTCTCTCATGGTATGGTATTTTCAGCAACTGGCCAAGGTGCCGGTATGGTTGGTTTGCCTGGCGATATCAGCCCTCCATCACGCTTTGTTAAAATGTCTTTTATGGTGAAATATTCATATACCGTGCCAGATGCAAAAAGTTTATTAAATCTTGCTCAGCATATTATCAATAACGTTGATATTCCAGCGGGCATATCAAGAGCCAAGGTAAATGGTGTGGAAAGTTATGAGACGACGCAGTGGACTGTATTTAAAGATTTAACACATAAAATTTTTTACTATCATACTTATAAAGACTTAACCTTGCATAGTGTCAATATGGCGCAGGTAGATTTTTCTGAAAAAGCAGTACC
Source organism: Gammaproteobacteria bacterium (assembly GCA_049294295.1). GTDB lineage: Bacteria > Pseudomonadota > Gammaproteobacteria > DSM-16500 > DSM-16500 > Aquicella. The sequence goes on from JBAQCP010000055.1 coordinate 1,192, forward strand.
ATTAAAAATGCCTATTACTAGTGAACCCTATGTTATCGATATGACTGTGAATTTTCAAAAAGCCAAAAACTAACTCCTAAAAAATATGATGGCAATCTAAAAGACTGCCGTCATGCTAAAATAAAAAGATAACACAAAGGAGGATGCATAATGAAAAACTTATTGCAAGGCAGAAGAATCGCTATTTTAGTAGCTGATGGATTTGAAGAATCAGAAATGACTAGCCCTAGAGAAGTCTTATCAAAAGCAGGTGCGGAAGTGGTTTTAATCACTCCTGACGCTGAAAAAGTAAGATCTTGGCAGCATGGTAGGTGGGGTAAATATTTCAAGGTAAACGGTAGTTTAAAAGATTTTTCTCCCAAAGAATTTGACGGCATCATTCTTCCTGGTGGTGTCATGAATCCTGATAAATTAAGAATTAACAAGAAAGCTATTAAATTTATACAACATTTTGTTGATAGTAATAAGCCAATAGCTAGTATTTGTCACGGTCCCTGGGTATTAGTTGAAACGGGGCGGTTAGAAGGTGCAGCGGTCACTTCTTATCATTCTATTAAATCAGACTTAATTAACGCTGGCGCTAAATGGGAAAATAAAAAAGTTGTTAGAGATGGAAATCTAGTAACAAGCAGAACCCCTAATGATTTACCTAGTTTTAATAAAGAAGCAATAAAATTGTTCATGGGAATCGTTTAAATAATCATGTAGATAAGTTAGATGGTTTAAGTGATTTAACAAATTTGTTTGCTAAGCATGGTAATATAAATTATGTATAAAAATGTTAGAGGAGAGCTATCATGCCTAGAGGCTCAAAAGAAAGTTATACTCCAAAACAAAAAAGGCAAGCTCATCATATTGAAAAATCTGAGCAACAACGTGGTAAATCTAAAGACGTTGCTGAACGTATTGGTTGGGCTACTGTCAATAAAGAAACTGGCGGTGGTCTAAAGAAGAAAAAATCTAAATAACGTTTTCTAGCTGCGTAGTCCGCATGTGGGCTACGTGGCTTTCGAAAGAGGAGTAAAGACCATGCCAATTACTACCATTTTATTAATCGTATTGATTTTAGTGTTGATAGGTGCGTTGCCTTCTTGGCCTTACAGTAGGAACTGGGGTTACTATCCAAGTGGTGGCGTGGGCTTAATTTTAGTTATTTTGCTTATTTTATTCTTGTTGGGCATGGTATAGAAAATATAATATTTCTATACCTATTTAATCCTCTCCTAGCTAGGAGAGGAGTTTTTTTGACATTTTCAATATTGAATTTATTGCATTTTCTTTTGAGCGTTGAATTTAACCGTTGGCCTGAAAATAATGCGCATGACATAATTTAAATCAGGGTTTAATCTAATTTCTTTGTTTAAATTAGGCATATAAGCTAAGAAAGCATTTTGATTCGCACATTCATATAGCTTTCCACCACGATTAGTTAAATGTTCTGTGGCGGTAAAAGAACTGCCATCTATAGTGTCTTGCGATTCACTTGCGCCGAATAGGGAGTTAACACTAATTAAATTAATGCTATCGATTTCTAGCCATCTGTAGTGTTTTCCAAACAGGACGGCGGCTTGAATGTCACCTTTTCCTAAGGGAATGACAGCTGAGAAGTAGCCATCATAAGTATATTTTGCATCTATGTTAGTTTCTAAAGCATGGCCATTTTTTACAATTAAAATATCTAATTTTTCTTTACGATAAGAAATATCATCGGGCCTAAAATCTAAGCCAAAACGATGCCCAGCCATTAAGGTAAGCACTAATTCAGCACCTGCTGATCTTAATTCTGCAGGATAATTTGTGCGGTAAGATTTAACATTTCGTTCCATGAAAAATAAGCCGCGCTTACGCATGCCCTCTAGGCCGGAATTTAAATCAAATATGCGAAGAAGATCTTCCGTCCCCATATTTAAATCAAATTGAAAGGATAGGAAATAATCTAGTTCTGTTTGGGTTGGTAAAAATAATAATCTACCCAGTTCTGCTAACGTGATATCCCGCAACATTTGTGACGTCATGCCTATTTTATTTTTGGTAAAAATAGCTTCAGCATCTTTTGCAAAGCGTACACATGCTTCGTGTATGGGTTCATTTTTCATGCCTTGCTTGTCATTAACTTTTGATTTACTAAAGATAGGTGTGCCATCTTCTTGAAAGTCAACGACGCTAGCATCGTTGGAGGTGCATAACTGCTCAAGTAGGGCAACGTATGCAATAAGTGTTTGCATAGTTCTATGATCACACCAAGAAGAATCTAGTAAGCCGCTTCTATTTGCTTCCCAGCCTGGAGATTGTAAGGAAATTAGATAGCGTCCCACTACCTCTATATCCATATCTTTAAAAATAGGTGTTAATTCAACTTGTGCGGTTCCCGTGTAACCAAGATCGACAAACACCAAGGTGTCACCGGCTTTGATATCTGCTTCTTTTTCAAGGTGACGCATCATCCTTTTTCGGTAAGCACTAGAGGCTTTGATGATAAATTTAATCACATCAGGCTTTTGTATGGATTTTAGGAATTTCAATTGAGGCTTTTCAGCTTTGTTAGCTTTCTCAATAATAGGATCAGACAATCCTTTAGGTAGCAGTAACTGTCTAGCTAAGTCAGAAAAACGTTGAGAGGCAACGCCGTAGGTTAAATAACGGTTAATATCTTTTTCAGTGCGAAACCCTGAAGCAATCGCGGCAAAGCGGCTGATTCTTACTCTAGGCCCCATAGGCTCACCATTAATGGCTTCGCAGATTAGCGAAGGTAAATAAGCATCGCGCATCAAAAATAATACTTTCGTGTTTTTGCCTAGTTGTTTTAATTTCTGAACTTCGTCTCGAATAAAATGAGCAAAAGAATACATGATTTGCCCAAGTGAGTAATAACCAATCTCTACCTCAGGTCTGGTTAAATCGACGCTCGTTTCAGCAAATATTGCACGATAGGGGGAGGAGAGAGAGCGTTTATGTCTGATATTACCATCAAAGAAACAAGCGGCTATTTCTTGCATTCTTAATAAATTAATAATGTTTTTATTATGATGGTAGAGGTGCAATGCATTCATTTTTTTAGTATTTGCGGCATTAAAGTCCGCTGTTGGGTTGTCACCAACATGTAAGAAGGCTTGCGGCGGATGATTAATTTCTTTCAGCACATGTTCGAATAAGCCGCCATGCTTGTCGATTCCGTAGTCTGCGGAGCAAAATATTTTACTGATAGCGGCTAATGCATCATCAGGTAACGCGTGCGATAGTAATTTAGTTAATTGTTTTTCATTGAAGTAAGTATCACTCACCACAATAATACTTAATCCACGCTGCTTTGCAGCGCGTATCACTTCAACCATGGCTGGAAAGGCAAAGCAAGTCTCAATTTCTGCTTCTAATTCTTCATTAGATAAATCATCGACTTGTTTTGTGGTTAAATCTGGAAAGCCTGCACGATAAATGTCATTCAAGCAGACTTCTGTTAATTCGCTAAGTGTTTTTTTAGCGCCTCTAGCACGGCTTTCTGTCGACATCCGTAAAAAGGCGGTATAACCCAGCTCTTTAAATGCTGGTTTATGTTGGAGGTCATAGAATACATCGGTAGGGGCAAATGCCTTTCTAAATATAATCGTGTCAAAGCAGTCTAAGGATAGCACTTTTATTTGTGGGGGTAGGGAAGAAATCATCGATAGAAGATCAACAGCGCGTGTCTGATATTCTGAAAAAATAGGTGTGTGCTCAGACTGACGATTGGCAATAGCATCCATACTAAACCCCAAATAATTCATGTAAAAAATGAGGATACGTTAGCTGTAGAAGTATCGCAATAGTTGATTTGCTTAATTTGTAGCCTAATCTTGAATGCTCAAGTTAGGCTACAAAATGGTGGATGGGGTGAGTCTAGTTTTTTAAGGTTTGGCTTGAAGTGGTGCTCGTGAGCTCCACTTGTTGAGCTTTTGGGCATATCCGCCCGCCTGCTCTAAATTAGCTATTTAAAACCGTTAAATACTCTCTAAACAGGTTTGTCGGAACATGAATGCCTACCCCTGATATATTAACCATGATAACAATGGTCGCGCCGCTGGTTGGTTCATACATCATTAATAATTGGTAACCAAGATAATCACCTGTATGGCCTCTCCAGCCTTCTATGCTGCCTAGTCCGTAGCCATACTGATCATACTCAGGGCAGGTTGGATGGGGTCTTGAAGGATCATTGTCAGCGCAAGGATCAAAGCTCATTGGTAAAATGCTGCTAACACGTTGTGCTTGCATGGCTGGTGATAAAACAGAGCCGGTCGCTAATGCATGGGCCCATTTTTTCAAATCGCCTACGGTGGAAATCATGCCGCCTGCAGCACCTGAGAAAGAAGGATCAACGTCAGTAATGTCCTCTAAAGATCCGCCTATATAGCCTCTTGAAAAAGGGGCAGGAAGAGTGGGTGAGGTGGAATAACTTGTTTCAGTTAATCCTAGTGGCGTAATAATGCGATTATTAATTTCATCACCAATAAAATGTCCGGTGAGTTGTTCAATGATCATGCCTAACAAAATAGTATTGGTGTTTGAGTAATGCCAATTAGCACCAGGGGCGAAATAAACATTATTACTATTTGCAAAGTTAACCAGTTCTTGTGGCTGCCATTTTCTGAGTACGTTACTGTCTAGGCCTTGTAAAAAATTAGCATCAACACTGTAATTAAAAATGCCGCTACGCATATCAGCGAGTTGGCCGATGGTGGCATTATTATTTTGAATAGAAAATCCTAGGCTGCTAATAGGATTATTTATATTAACCAAACCATCTTGCACAAGTTGCAAAACAACAGTGGTTGTAAATGATTTTGTAATACTGGCTATGCGAACGTGATCGGTAATAGTGATCGGTCTGCCGGTTTCAATATCGGCTACGCCATCTTGAATAATAAGCTCGCCTTGACCCGGAATCCAGATGCCCGCTAATAATCCTGGAATATGATATTGCTGTTCATAACGCGCGGTCACGGCTCTAAGTTGTTGTGCTTTTTGCGAGTTTAAACAGGTGCTAGATGTGCAAGGTATCACGGTGACATTTAAGCTATCACTATTTGAAGGATTTGAGCATAGCAGTGAATCTGGTGTGTTGTCATTTGCGCTTTTTGTTTTACAAATAACGGGGCCGCTATGAACGCCCGCGCCTAATTGGGCAGCATTTAACTGCAAGTTGAATCGGCAGGATTGTCCTTGCGCCAACGTAAACGGAATAGGGCAGATATTTGCGCCTGGCTGTTGCGTAATGCCTGCAACAGGTATGAGAGTGAATGTTCTCGTTATTTTAGTGTTATTGGTGACGTTATACTGTGCGGACACAATCTGATTAGCTAGTATTTGTTGAGGAGGCTTTGTGAGCGCAACAACACTAAATTTGGGGGTCGCTGCAGCTTTAGCATCCAACATGAAAGGTGTAAAAAGATTAAAAATAAGGGCGCTAACTAAAATATACTTTTTCATATGAGCTCACAGTTGACGATATTCTGAAAAAACAGGTAGTTTGTGCTAATCTACCAAATCTCGGTAATTTATCATACATATATACCAAATGCGAACAAAAAAGGATAAGAAATGAACAGATTATTGTCCGGCGTTTTTCTCTTAACGTCAGCATTTTTTCTCTCAAATAGCTGGGCAGTGCCAGCTTGGTCGCCGGTCATGACCCTAAGCGTGGGGAACGAGTGGGCGGATGCTGGCGAGACCCAGCGTTTTTATTTGCAGCCAGACGTCGAAAAAAATTACGTTGCAAATAGAAAAACAGATACGTTGCTTGGTGCAGAATTATTTATTGGTGCAGAGCATCGATTAACAGATTCTTTGACGGGACAAATTGGTTTAGCCATTGCTAAAAGTGCGCATACTAGTTTGCAGGGCGATATTTGGGAAGATGCGGATCCTGATTTTAATAATTATTCTTATGCATACAAAATCAATCATAGTCATATTGCGATAAAAGGTGTTTTGTTAACATCGATGCAATATGGTTTATTGCCTTATATTAGTGCGAGCATGGGTGTTGGATTCAATCAGGCTTATCATTTTATCGTGACGCCTAAGATAGAAGAAGAAACGCCACCGCCTAGTTTTGAAAATCACACACGAACAGCATTTACTTACACCTTAGGTGTTGGTGTACGGAAAGCAATTAATAAAAATTGGCAAGTAGGTGTCGGTTATGAATTTGCGGATTGGGGAAAAAGCCAATTGGGTTCTGCACCGCAGCAAACCGTGAATAGCGGTTTAAAGCTGGATCATCTTTATACCCAGGGTGTATTTTTAAACTTAACGTATTCGTTTTATCCTGCTAGTTGAGTTGAGCTTACCTGTTGTCGGGCGTTTAATTTGACACAGGTGGTGGTAAAATAACCGTTGTTGGTGTCGGTGCGGTGACTGTTGTTTTGGTCACTTCCGTCGTTGTTGTCGTTGGTGCAACGGTTGCTGTTCCTTGCGGTGTCACAATAGTGGTTGTTTGATTAGGTGCGGTGACAACACGCGTTGAGGTGTTGTTATAGCTATAGATGAGGATTAAGGCGAACATGACAATAATGATGATCGCTAATATAGCGATTAATTTTGCATATCCTTCTCTTTCAAGCTCATTTAGTGGAATTGGAACGGGGTCTTCCGTTGGTTCATTTGTAACGATAGGATCAACAGGATTGTTCACCGGTTCTTTAGGGTTATTAGAATTTGTCATAGTCCCCTCCTGTCGCTTATTCTTATATTTTAACACTAATTAGCTTTTTGCTCTATAACTCTATAAGATCCTCATTCATAATAAAAATTGTTGTTACTAGAGAGAAAATATGCGTATTTGGGTAGATGCAGATGCTTGTCCTAATTTAATTAAAGAAATTTTATTCCGTGTCGCTATTCGAAAACAAATAGAATTAACTTTGGTATCCAATCATGCGCTGTCTGCGCCAACGTCTGTTTATATTAAAAAATTACAAGTTGGGGCAGGTTTTGATGTGACAGATGATAAAATTGTTGAAAAAATTGAAGCGAAAGATTTGGTGATTACAGCGGATATTCCGTTAGCAAGTGCAGTGGTTGAGAAGCATGCGATTGCGATTAATCCTAGAGGCGAGATTTATACGCCGGCGAATATTAAAGAGCGATTATCGATTAGGAATTTTAGTACAGATTTGCGCAGTAGTGGGATGATAACAGGTGGGCCGCCATCGCTAGGAAAGAAAGAAGTGCAGCAGTTTGCGAATGCGTTGGATCGGTTGTTGCATAAGAGGTAGTAACGAGGCTGTGTAGTCTGAATGGAGCGCAGCGGAATCCGGGTTTGTT
>JBAQCP010000056.1:0-32742 GCA_049294295.1 Gammaproteobacteria bacterium
TACATTGAAGTGTATTACAATCGGGTTCGTCGACATTCCGCTATTGGTTCAATCGCACCTGAAGTGTTTGAGAATCAATTTAAAATTGTCGCATGACTGTGTCTACAAAGTCGGGGCAAGATCAGCATTGAGTGTCTTAAGAGCCGGAATACCAGCTTCTTTCAACGCTTCTTGCATGAAGGCCTTGTGTGATCTATTCAGCGACTTTTTGGGATCATTGGCAAATTGTGGAGTTAATATCTTAGTCAGGTGTTCCGCTAAGGGAACTCCCTCCTCAGTGCCAGGAATAATAGCAAGGGGATTGTACTTTCTAAGAATCTCTACAAGGTTTGGTTGATCAGGAATAATCTCGACAAAATCTGATGGTTGAATGTTTATTTCAAATCCAACCGAGTCTAGTGATTTAAGGGTGACTGCAATAGCAGATATTCCCCGAGCTTTAAAAGCGGGAGCTAATTCTTTTCCTGATGATAATGGATTAACAATGACGACTGGTCTATTCACGCACTATATTCCTTTGATTCATAGAGGGACTCCATTTTATCTAGCGTCACGGACGATTCAATGTAGGAATCAGGTCTTACTAAAATTGCCTGATTTATATATTGAGAGCTATCTGTCCAATAACTTGCTTGGTATTTTTTTGAATAAATTTGAATAACGTTTACAAATTTGGGTAAGTTTAGATTTACTTCGCTATCACCAAAGATTAGTAGAGTGAATTTAGTATAATCTAAAAGAGAATAAAGCCGTGTTTCGACGATGCCATTAAATATTTCAAAGTCAAATAGCCGAGAGCCACAGAGCGCTTGGTCTCCGTAACGAATCCCCATCCCTGTTATATTCCCTGCATGCCTTTGTACAAGCTTTACGTAATCTTGAGCGTGAGTTCCCTTTTGCGAATACTTAGTTGAACGAACAAGTTCACCGGAAGTCTCAATGACACTTTGAGCAACTGGCCTACGCTCATCTTCATAACTTTGTAAAAGTTTTTCTGAGGCACCAAAATTCATCACCATATTTAATTTCCACATGAGATTGAATGCATCTGCAAGACCTGTATTAAGACCTTGTCCTCCATTGACTGAATGGATATGACACGCATCACCTGCAAGAAAAATACGATCTTGTACAAATAATTTTTCGGCAACCGATTCCTTTACTGAAAATTGTGAAAACCAGACAATCTCTTTGAAACGTAAAGTATGCGGCTGCAAAGCGCGATTAATTTTGTCAATTGCGTCTTCGAGGCTAAAGTCTTTAGTATCCATTCTTACATAAAACCTATCAATGTCCCCCTCCCTTGGAATCCAGGCTACATCTGACGTTCCTGCCTGAAAAACAATTATTTCAGGAACCTTAGTAAAATCCGAGTCTATAATGCCATCGATGACGGCCCATACAATTTGAGGTCGTATAACGTGAAAAGGTATTTTAAAATGTTGGCGAACGAAAGATTGAGAACCATCAGCGCCAATGAGGTAGCTTGATTGGATGTTTTCCCCATTTGAAAGAGTGGTGAGACATCCTTCTTTATTAAGTTCAATATTCTCAATCGTTGTTGAACGTCTAACTGCTGCTCCAATCTTACTAAGCTTCTCATCAACTAGATTTTCTAGGTAAGACTGCCCAAGCATGAGGAAATGTTTATGCAAGCAGCCTTCAAGTGCATCCCACCATGAAGATTGACGTGAGATGAATTTGCCATCTGCCCACACAGAGCTGGTGTTGCATATCTTTCCTAAAGGGTATAGTTCTGCAAACAAATCAACTAACTCAAGAAGTTGCAAAGTACGTGCGTTAAGAGCGTCTGCTCTACCAACCGCTAAAGGTCCATCAGACTTATCGACAACAACAGTACGCATACCACAAAGTTGTCCTAGGTAGGCACACATGAGCCCTACTGGGCCCGCTCCAACGATAACAACGTCAGCGGTTTGAGTTCTCATTTGTAGGACTCCAAACCAGGGTTATCAAAAGGAGGATTACTCAAGATATGTACCCGTTGAATATGACGAGGGGACTTAGAGGTGAACCCTTCCCTACCATGTAGAAGTGATAGGTTATCTGCAATGACGACATCGCCTGTTTGCCATTCATGCGCATAAAAATTGCTTGGGGCATAAAGGGCGTCTTTTAAACTATGATGAAAGCCATCTAATTCTTCAGAGCTAACACCAATAAAATCAAGGTTTGGTGGATTTACAAAATGCCCTTTGTCTTCAGAGGCAGGTTCATTATAACGAATGACAGCAAAGTCTTTATGTGGATGCTTGTTAATAATGGGTGATACTGTCTTACTATTATAAAATTCCATTTTTCTTTGATAGATACCAGTCACTTTATGCCAACGTTTTTTTGATTCAGAAGAAGCATATTTTAAAGCTAGCATTGTGTTTGAAAAGGTAGTTCTTCCCCCTTGTCCTGGTAATGGCGCTTTTACACAATGAAAAATCTGAAATTCGGGTATCTGGGGGCGATACATACCATCCCAATGTAGCGGAACATAACTATTATCAAAAATATGATCTTCTGGATTGTCTTGCTCAATTAATCCAAGTACTTTTCCGAAAGGCCAAATGCCTATTTCGCCCCAACGCTCGCAGTACGTTGAAAATGATTCGGTATCTTGAAAAGTGCTAAATCCTCTTAATACGATGAGATGCTCACGTCTAATGAGTTCGCGCAAATGATCTACATTAAGATCACTTAGATTAGCTAGCGTTTTTTTAGGTTCCACCAATAAACCAAACGGTTGAATCGGTGTGGTTTTATGCTCCATGCCTGACTCCCTGCAGCTTAGATAATGCTTGTTTATCGTTCAATTCATAGTGACTTGGCTGGCCTTCTCGGTAAACTAACTGCGCACCAAGGTCTTCAGCTTGTGCGCGTTTAAGTAGTACAAAACTGCCACCGATATCCATAGCAACACCGTGCCATGGTGTCATCCAACTTTCAGCTTCCATCAAACGAATGCCTAGTTTAGAGGTGCCGCACGTCTGAGGATGAATCGAAAGACGAACAGCATGAGGGAAACGCTCCTCAATCAAAACACTCCAAGCTCTGCTGCGTTGAATAGTGATATAGGCACGATGTCGAGATGCCTTTTGTATTGTATTGCGACTAAGTGACTGTCCTGGACAAGTCGCATCTTCTACTAGAAAGCGTGTAATGCCGCAATACTGTCGATGCACCTCTTCATCCTCTATACTGCATGGCGTTTTGCTTCCTTTGCGTACAGCGTCTTTAAGAACGTCCAGTGACTCCCCATATTGCTCCATCAATCGAAGTCGCATCTGATTGAAGTCAAGATTTGAGTACAGATCGTCAAGGTTGAATGTAGAAATAGAAGTGAGAGACATCTCTTTTATCAACAGCGATAATGCCCGCTGATAATTGGTCACGTCTATATCGCGTATACCCACAACATCATTAAAAACCCTGCCATCGGAGCACAGAATGACATGCGCGCCTTGTGAATAAATTTTCTGAATCTGTTTGCAAAGTTCGCTAAGAAATTCGAGTGAAAGTCGTTCAGCCATATCTGGAAGTGTTCCAAGGACTTTAGCCGGATTAGGTGATTTTGCAGGGAATGCAGGCAGTACCAACATGATTGGTTGCTGCTCTTCAATCGCCGCAAGAACTTGACGTAAGTGGGGTTCGAAGCACGCTTCGCAGATGGATGTGGCGCATGACTTTTTAGGGCCAGATATCCTGCGAAATTGCATCACAATTTGCATAATTTTTTGGGCTAAATGCTCTGTTGGGCTGGATAAAAATTTTGCTAATGCCATTGCTACTGTCCCCTTCTAATGGATTCAGATTAGCAAGGGCTCATCTATTAAGGAAATAGATTGCTTTTATCAATGTCATAGATAAAAACTATAACTTAATAGCTAGACACTAAAGTGGATTTAAAAGAAGGATTTGCGAAAATAATGTCTCACTTCGGTTGATCTTTCTCATCAAAACCTAATTTATATCCAAAAACTAAAACACCACCGAGATAGTTAGAGTAAATAAGACCAATGACAGCAATTGTCGATATAGTCATTTCTAGAGGTGTCGCTAAGCCTAGATTCGGATATTGTTTTACTCTGAGACCAAATACAATACCAAATAAAATAAGCCACGTGATGTTTAATAAAGCATGAAGTGATGCTTTATTCCAAGCAGGATGTGTAGCAGGTAAGCGAGAATAATGCATAGCACCCACAAAAGCCGCAGCCATTCCTGCTAGTATGCCAGCAGCAATGCAATAAAATGCAGCGCAAGCTAAGCAAGTGCTTTGCATTATAATCGATAAAATATCAAATACTAAACTAATAGGAAAAAGCGCAGAAGGGAAGTGAACAAGCATGGCATGAATAGGATGCCCTGCTATTCTGGCTTTTTTTAAATCATTACAAAATGATGACATAGCCGCTATTGTAATACATAAACGATTAATACGATTAGCCCTGCTACTGCATTGCAGAAATTAACATATAATCTCCATATTATATATTTATGAAAAATGCAATCTATACCAGGTAACATAAATCCCGCGGATAAGCCACGGGATCTAGCGGCGGTTTGCCATTTATGAAATAGCGCATCGACAAGAAGCAGCTTTTTCATGTGAGGGGGCAGCAACTGGCTCATCCATAGCATCTTGTGTTGCATTAGAGGATGTTGCTACAGGTTTAAATAGACTAACTTCCTGCAAATGAGCTTTTTTAACTACCTTCCGTTTTTTACTAAGTGCCTGACCTTCTTTTGGGGCATGGTCATGATGATCTAGGTTTTCAACACCGACAGCTAATGGTTGAGGCGCTATTTCTGTAGGTAGCAGTTCAGCTAGTGGTTGGTTTCTCAACATATTACGTAAAAACTCATTAATGAATAAGCTGTTTTCTGGATCTAAGCCTTGCATTTGATAAAATAGTTTATATGTTTCCAGAAACTGGATGTATTGCTCGCCATAATAATCTAGCGTATTAAAATCAGCGGGTAATTCTTTGCCCCAATGCGGTTTGCCGCCTTTCAGGCGACATATATGACCCCATTCACGTTTAAACGCATCATAACCTGGTGTGCCAGGACTAGAAACCATATCAATTGCAAATATATGCTCATCTTCTTGATGAGGACTGCTAGATAGTCCGCCATTGGTGCCTTTAAAATAACGAAAATAAATAGCATAATGAACCGGGAATTCATCTCTTTCCTTTGCACGTTCTAGTAACGCTTGTAGCTCTGTCAATATACTATTGATATCAACGCTGCTTTTCACTGGTACCAGCCAATGCGCATCACTAATGTTTTTTGGAAAAGCAGTTTGATAATGCATATCAGGCCAAGGACCAATACTAACCTCTTCTTCTGTGCCAATTTGGCTGGCAACAGCTAAATTACGCATATAAAAAGGTGTTATACCTGGGTGCGATTTAACATAATTAAAAACTTTAAATGCCTCAGCAATACCAATTTGGAAACTTTGCATAAATCTATCGTATGCTGATTGACGATTAATATCTTCATGCATTGTAGAAATGGGTTTCATTTTTATAATTGAAACATTTTTTGTACTACTTTCAATGCCATCGTAGGTTGGCATAAACATGGCGCTGACATAAGGGTTGTTATCAAATAAACCTTGCTCAATGGCAGTTTTTAATTCTGGAAAACTAACAGGTATACGAGTAATTTTTATTTTTTTGGCGGGTTTGCATTGAAGTTTCGCGCTTAATACAATGCCAAATAAGCCAAAATGAGCGCCAATAAGATTAGCAAATAATGGGTCAGTTTTATCTAACGTTATAATTTTGCCATTTTCTAATAAAAGAGTTAAGGACTCTACCAATCCAGCATAAGCTGGTTGATCTCTGCCCGTGCCATGAGAAGCATTGGCAAGCAATCCTCCCACAGTAACGTAAGGAACTAATGTTGAGGTTGGAGTGCGTAAATTTAATTTCCATAATTCATTATCTAGTTCACCGACTTGAAGACTGGCTCCTACATGAACAAGACGCTTTTCTTCATCTCCCTCATCAAAATGAATTTGGTTAAAATCAGAACCTACCAAGCGATAAATAACATCACCCTTGACGCAAGAAGTTAGTGAAAAAGATTCACTATGTTTAATGTCACTGCCGTCAAATCTATCATCTTTGCCGCCAGCAGCTACTCTAACATTGAATTTATTATCAGGTTCTTGTGTTTGATTTAATCGATAAATAAATTGCTGTAGTTCTGTTAAAGCATGCAAATCTTGAATATCGAGTACTAGCGCTTTTGGCGCATTAATAGTCTCAGAAAAATTTTTCCAACCCTTATGTATTTTAATATTTAGTCTGTTTTCTTTTATAAAGGTTTTAATTTGTTTCTTAATATCTTTGCTTAAGGGCATGGTGGGTCTCCTGTAGCTGAGTGATATATTGTTGTTTATCAGCAGAAATCAGCCCATAGTGTGAAAAAATGGCAGTAAGCTATTACAAAATAAGAAGTGAGCTACTCTCTTGCATAAGTTTATTCAATATCTTCAGGAAGATCAATTTCAATTTTACTTCCCCATATAAGTCGAAGTGCATTAATAATTGCGAGAATATCTATTCCTTCCTGGAGCAACGCACCAACGACAGGGGAAATATATCCTGCAGCTGCAAATCCCATTCCGATTAAACTTAATACCATACCACCAATAGCACTTTGTAATGCAATTTTACGAGTCGCTAAACTAATATGAATCAATTCATCTACTTTTTTTAATGTGTTTTCTAAGATAACAGCGCCTGCTGCTTCAGCAGTCACGTTACCATGTCCAAATGCAATACCAACTGTTGCTGCAGCTAATGCCGGAGCGTCATTGATACCATCACCCATGAACAGTACAGGGGCTTTATTTCTCTCGGCTCTAACAATAGCAAGTTTTTGTTCGGGCGTTTGTGAGGCGTATATTTCTGAAAAATTAAACAGTGTTCCAAAATATTTCACCTCAGATTCTCGATCACCTGATACCAGCATTATTTTATTAAATTGGTGATAAGGCGTGAGATGGCTAATAAAAGATTTACTCTCTTTACGTGGAGCATCATGAAATCGTAGCGTAGCTGCATATTTGTCATTATATAATACGACACATTCTAGTCCACTGGATGTCGGTGGAAGTTGGTTTGCCATTTTCGGATATGATTGCAATAATTTTTTACGATGCGTAATTTGAATTTTATTTCCATCAATGATGCCACTTAATCCCTGGCCAGGCTTTTCTGATATAGATGTTGCATCCCGTAATCGTAATTTATTTTTTTCTGCCGATTGAATAACGGCACTCGCGAGCGGATGTTTAGAATAACGCTCTACACTAGCGACATTTTGTAATATTAAATTAGGTTCAATATGGGGGTCGGTGAGAATTTCAGTTAAAACGGGTTTACCATAAGTAAGGGTGCCTGTTTTGTCAAAAATGGCTGTTCGGCAAGTAGGCAATCGCTCCAAAACGGTTGGATCCTTAATAATGATAGCTTGCTTCGCTGCCATTGAAATTGCGCTAATCAACGTAATAGGAATGGCTATCAGTAATGGACATGGGGTAGCGATCACCAGCACTGCCAAAAAACGTATTGCATCACCTGTCAAATACCAAGCGGTTATTGCCAGAATAAGTGCTACTGGAGTGAAAATCGCCCCGATTTGATCACCTAGCCTCTTAAGGGCGGGGCGTTTTTGTTCAGCTTCCTCTAACACTGCAACAATAGAGGCATAACGAGAGTCGGAGGGTAACTTTTGTGCTTGCAGAATTAAAGCGGATTCTCCATTAATTGCACCAGATAATATTGATGTACCAGGTGCTTTTGAAACTTGATAAGGCTCACCAGTAAGATACGATTCATCCATAGAGCCCTGGCCTTCTATTACTTCACCATCTACAGGACAGGTTTCATGCGGGTAAACAACAATTTCATCCCCAATATGGATATCTAATAATGGAATGTCCTCAATCCCGCTAGCAATTCTTCTGTGTACTTGATTAGGCATGCGCTCAGCCAGTGCTAATAAAACTGATGAAGCTTTACGCATGGCATAGGCTTCTAGCGTTTGCCCGCTCGCTAACATTATAATAATTAAAACAGCTGCAAGGTACTGATGCAGAATAATGGCGGTTATTAAGGCGATAGCGGCTAATGCATCTGCTCCTAAATCTCCTTTTAATAATTTTAGTAGAATGTAAAAAAGTGATGGTATCCCTCCAACAATGATTGCGATCAACAATGGCAAATCAGGAGATGAAATTGAGGTCAGTTGAAATAGAGCTGACGAAAAAATTGCTATTAATGAAACGACTACGATAATTAGCTGCCATCGTAGTTTTAATGGAGCAGAGGGTAATGATTTTTTCGTCATGGATATCGTCCTACCGTACAAAATTGCTCTCTTAATTTAGGATTTCTGTTTGCAAATATTCAGGTATTGTGCAGGACCAATGAAATTTTTCTTCGATTTTATTTTTTAATGATGTTGCTGCTTCTAGCTGACCATGTGTGATAAAAACTTTCTTAGGTGGGCGCTCAATATTACCTAACCAACCCAACATTTCTTGATAATCAGCATGAGCAGACATACTATTAATAGATTTGATTTCTGCTCGCACAGGAACCATAGAATTATAAATTTTAATTTCTGATTCCTCTCTAAGCAAACGTTCACCGCGAGTACCCACACCTTGATATCCTGTAAATAAAATTGTATTACGCTTATCTGGTAAAAATGCTTTTAAGTGATGTAAAATCCTTCCACCTTCAGCCATTCCGCTAGCTGAAATAATAATGATAGGTTCGTTATACTGATCTAACAATTTCGATTCTTCTGATGTTTTTGTATAGGTTGCAATTTTACAAATATTATTAGCTAATTCTTTTGTAAGGCGATGTTCTCCGGAGTAACGGGATAAAAGATCACTGACATCCTGAGCCATTGGACTATCTAAAAAAACAGGAATATCCGAAATGCGTTTTTCTTTTTTAAGTACATAAAGATAATAAAGTAAATCTTGCGTCCGTCCTACTGCAAAAGCAGGTATAATGATGGATCCACCTCTCGCTACCGTTTGCTGAATGATCTCAGTTAATAGATCAAACTGATTTGATCTATCATGCAACCGATCGCCATAAGTAGATTCAACAATCAAATAATCAGCTCCCGGCACAATGGCAGGAGATTTCATGACAGGATGATTTGGGCGCCCTAAATCGCCGGTAAATAATACTGATGTGTTATGATGTTCCAAATAGACCAATGAAGATCCAATAATATGACCAGCTGGTAAGAACTTAAATGACAGCGTATCAAAAAGCAGAAGAGGATCATCGAAGTCAAGCGCCACAAAGTGATCTAATGCTCTCATGCCATCTTCCATCGTATAAAGAGGCATAGCGGGTTTATGTTTAGAATAGCCATATTTATTCGCACGATTAGCATCCTCTTCTTGCAAATAACCACTATCAGGAAGAAGAATGGCGCATAAATCTTTGGTACCACGTGTACTATAAATATTTCCTCTAAATCCATTTTTTATTAATAGAGGCAAATAACCTGAATGATCTATATGGGCATGAGTTAAAATCACAGCATCAATTTCACGAGGATCGACAGGTAATTTGTCCCAATTTCGCAGGCGAAATTCTTTATAACCTTGAAATAGGCCACAATCGACCAGTATCTTTTTTGAATCAAGCGTAATGAGATATTTTGAACCCGTTACTGTCCTTGTTGCACCTAAAAAAGTAATTTTCATAGCTATGTTATATTCCTTTAGATGAAATATCAGAAATGATACTCATTTCAAAACCAAGCTATTGATTAGCCTTAACATAGCTTGGTTTTGGATATTGTATGGATCACTTTACTCTGAAGAAGCGTCAGATTTTTTCTTATATACAGCATTCAATGGAATATCAGTATCTGAATAAATACTAATTATCTTGAATGGTTTATTCGCTTTTAAATTAATAAAATTATGCGGCATACCCTGAGGGACATAGATCATGTCATTTGCTTGAACGATAGATTCTTTTCCATCAAGCACAGCTTTGGCTTTTCCTTCGACAATAAAAATCACTTGATCAAATTTATGTGTTTCCATGCCGATTTCATTGCTTGGATTGGTTTGTGGTGTGACATTCATGAAGACTACTTGTGCGTTTTTTCCTGTCACGAAAGCAAGCTTCCAATTATCATTTTTCTTTGCTTTCTCAAAAATTTGGCTGGTAATAACAGCATTTATTTTATTTTCAGGTTTGGCAAAAGATAGAGCTGTAATTGCAATAAGTGTCAGTAAAGACACAATTATAGATACTTTGATTCCTTTAATTAAGCGCATAACGACACTCCATTGTTAAAAATAATGTATATAGTATATAACCAATTAGTCTTCAATGATATTATGAGCATTACTAGAGATGAGGCAATCCCATGGAATTATATAAAATCGATGTGGAAATCCCCCTTAACCATATTCATCTTAACGGTATTTTACAGATACCAAAAAATCCAACGGGTATCGTCTTATTTGTACATGGTAGTGGTAGTAGTCGCTTTAGCCAACGTAATCAGCATGTTGCCAGTATCTTAAACCAATCAAATATAGCTACTTTGTTGTTTGATTTGCTGACCCCTGATGAAGAAGAGGTTGATGAATTTACACGTGAACATCGTTTTAATATTGAATTGCTTGCTTCGCGGTTAGTTATTGTGACTGATTGGATTTCGCAGCAACCAAAAACACATCATCTTGCAATAGGATATTTTGGTGCAAGCACGGGGGCAGGAGCGGCTCTTCAAGCCGCGGCAAAAAGACAAGATATGGTTAAAGCTATCGTATCACGTGGTGGCAGACCCGATTTAGCTGGTGAAGATTTATCACATATAAAAGCACCAACATTACTCATTGTTGGTGGCCATGATGAGCCTGTTATCGAGATGAATCGACAGGCCATGGAAGAAATGCATTGCACTAACAAACTAGAAATCATACCCGGTGCCACCCATCTTTTTGAAGAATCTGGAGCACTTGATGAAGTGGCAAGATTAGCAAAAGACTGGTTTAAACAGTATTTGAGTTAATCTAAAGGTTGTACGGCAGTTGTGTTATCAAAATGAATAATGCTATCAAATTGATATGGTAGGCGAGTAAAGAAATAATGGCTCGCACGCTCTGTTTCTGGTCGGTAGATAACACCAATTGCACGTTGCAAACGAGGAATATGCAAGTAATGTTCAAGCTGTTTATTGCTACGCAAATTTAATAAAAAATTGTCATACTTGATATGATGAAATAATTCCTCATAACTTCCTTTGAGCCCAGGATTAACTTTTTTACATTCAGCCGGCGCATCCCATGCTGATGCAGCAGTGACAGATCCTTGATAGGTAGAAAATCCGATTAAATAAGTATCGGCATCATGTTGTTCTCGTATCAATTGACCGATATTGACTTCTCCTTGCGTACCCATCTCTGTCGCACGGGCATCACCAACGTGAGAATTATGTGCCCAGATAATTATTTTTGCTGGCTTGCCAAAACGATTCTCTAAATGATCGGCAAGAATATTTAAGGTTTCAGCCATATGCTTATCGCGTACATTCCAAGATGAAACATGCCCTTCAAACATCGTTCGATAATAATTTTCTGCATTTTTAACAAGCCGGGCATTTTGAGTAGCATAAAAATATTCATCTGCATCCGCTATTCCATCTTGGTGTATGTAATCAAAAGCGTGATATTGCAAGTCAAGCAACTCCTCAACAGCTTCATTTACACAAGATTTTTTAATGCCCATACTTGTTAAATAACCATAGGTTTGAGGATCAGGTTTAATATGATCAAAGCAGGCGTAACGTAAACGAGCGCGTTCAGCCGCTTCAGGATCCACTTTAGACAAATAATCAACCACGGCATTCATTGAGGAATATAAACTATATAGATCCAATCCATAAAAACCTACTTTTGCAGCTGCTGATTGACTATCATTATGCATTCGCAGCCATTGCAGAAAAGGGGAAAGCGTTGCATTACGCCACATCCATGTTGGGAAACGCTTAAAATCCTCAAGGGCTTGTTTCCAATTTTTTTCGGAGTCTTTACCTTGTAAATAACGATGAATACGATATGCATCTGGCCAATCACCTTCAATAGCAACTGCCATAAACCCTTTTTGTTCTATTAATTTTTGGGTTATCTCTATGCGTGCCTGATAAAATTCATGGGTCCCGTGTGATGCTTCGCCAATCAAAACAAAACGCGAATCTCCGATATTATCTAGTAAAGAAGAATACTTATCCTTTGTTTCAGAAAGTGGTTCGGCAGCATCGGTTATAACATTGATCAGTTTCTCATAAACTTGTTCACTCATTCGCTCTGGCTCCTATTTTTAATTAGGATTTATTCTTTACCACGGATAAGAAGGACGGGTATTGATGCCAGGCGGATTACACCCTCCGCTACACTACCCAGCATAAGATGACTAAAACCACGGCGACCATGTGTTCCTATTATTATTAGGTCCGCCTGCCAATTAATGGATTCTTGGACAATTTTTTCGGGAATTCGAGTCGAATAGTCGGTATTTTCAATTAAGCTGCTTTCAATGGACAAACCCTCTTTTTTGGCGAGAGCTTCCATTTTATTTAGAATAGATTGACCGTGCTTTCTTATGGATGCTTCATACTTTTTAAAATCGAAGGGCACGCCTTCGCTGACAACCATAAATTCATCAACCACATAAACAAGCTTTAACGTTGCTTGCTGATCTTTAGCAAGAGCGATCGCTTCTTGCATTGCAAGAATGGATGTATCGCTACCATCAACGGCAACCAATATCCTTTTATAAACCATTTTCATCCCTTTTGTTTAAAACAAAATCAAATAAATGCGTCGGTCTAACTTAATTTTACCTTTTTATATGCTGTGATAAAAGATAATTCCGCCATGACGGTCACCACCTTATTTGTATATAATGAAACAGCTAAGACGCGAAGGAAGGAAGATAATGATTAAATCGATAAAGAAATATTTTACTGGTCTTTCTAAGAATACTATTCTCATTACTTTTGCCAGCCTATTCTCTGATATTGCTACCGAAATGCTTTATCCCATATTGCCGATTTTTCTAATACAAACACTCAAAACTAGTGGAAGTATTTTGGGACTTATTGAAGGCATTGCGCAAGCCACACAAAATATTGTGCAAGGATTTTCCGGTTGGTTATCAGACAGGATGCAAAGGAGAAAACCAATCGCATTAGCAGGTTATCTCTTGGGGGCAATGGCCAAGCCATTGATCGGCATGTCCGTCTTTTGGCAAAGCGCGCTAGGCGCACGATTTCTAGATCGACTCGGCACTGGTATACGTTCGGCTCCACGAGATGCATTGATTGCGTCTTCCGTAAGAAAAGAACATCGTGGGAAAGCCTTTGGGCTCGAGGGCATTGGTGATAATTTAGGTGCCTTTTTAGGGCCTTTGCTTACTATTCTTTTAATTAGTGTCATGGCAATAGACATACGTCTCATCTTTTATCTAGCATTTATTCCTGGTTTTTTAGCTTTTTGCATGATTCTCTTAGTTAAGGAGAAACCTATTGGGGTAAAAACAAAACAAAGGTTGAGTGTTAATTTCCAACAATTTCCTAAATCTTATCGAAAATATCTTTTGGCGACAGCCTTATTTGGGATTGGCAATTCTAGTAATTCTTTTTTGATTCTTCAGACGCAAAGCATCAGCACATCGCTTGTAACAACTGTTCTAATTTATGCAGGATTCAATTTGGTGGCTGCGTTTATCTCCTATCCTGCAGGTTTCCTCTCAGATCAGTATGGTAGAAAAAATATTTTACTCGCATCATTTATTATATTCTTTGTCACCTACCTTGGGTTTGCATTGACGCACAGTATTATTCTTATTGCCATATTATTTATTTTCTACGGGCTTTTTCAGGGAATATTTCGTGCCGTTGGTAAAGCATTAGCTATCGATTTAGTGCCAGAGCAGCTCCACGCGAGTGGTATCGGTTGGTATGCGGCGACCATTGGATTACCGGGATTAGTGGCTAGCGTTGTTGCCGGCTTATTGTGGGATAATGTCAGCCATTCAGCCGTGTTTCTTTATGGTGCGGCTTTTTCTATCATAGGGGGTATCATGTTGATGTGGCTGGTTCCGTCAACCACTGCCATTGACTAATAATCTGGCTCATTCCATGACCATAGCAGAAATCTGTGTTTTGCTGATCTATGCTTTTAATCAAGCAAGTGCCAATAAGTTTTAGGTGATTGCTCATCAAACATTTCTTTTGCCAGTCGTTTTCTAAATTCTTTCACCTCAGGCTTCTCATTGTGATGCTCGAATGCTTCTTTGCTTTCCCATTGCATATACACCATAAATTCTGATGGATTATCAATAGATTGATGGACATTATAAACAATACATCCTTCATCTTGTTGAGAATTTTCCATCAATTGCTTAAGAACGCGTTTTACATACTCTTCCATCCCAGGCTTTGCAAGACCTGCAATCATCAAGGTGAAGTTATTCTTATTCATTTCATACTCCATAACGACAGCAATATTAATGTAAATATCTGCTTAAAATATTCTTTATTTTAGCCGGATCGATGTTTTTTGAGTAGCATGCTATATAACCATCTGGCCTAATTAAATAGACGGTCGGTTTTTCGGCATAATAACGCTCATGTATGGTATTGTTTTTATCTAAGATAATGTTATCAAAACCAGGTAATTCTTCTTTTGTAATAATATGTATTTTTATGTTATCTGCATAAAGTTCATAAAGATAATTTCTAAATTTTTTTATTTTTTCTACATTATCTTTAGTAGTAGCTGATCCAATAAACAATAAAATATTGTGAGATGTATTTTTTAGGTAGTCGTAAAGTTTTTTTGATGGATCAATTACAACATCTGGCGCTCTCTCACCTTGTTGTGGAGAGCCTTTTGTGGCATGTTCATCATAGGAAATAATCGGGCTTTCTGGGTATTTTATATCAAGCTGTGTAATTTGATTGCCTACTTTTGCTGAAAAAGTAGATTCATTTTTCATTATCTTTTTGCTAAATTTTTTTAGCTTCGATAAAAATTCTTTATCAAATAAAAACATTTTCGTTAATATTTCTGTTTGGTTTACAATCTTACTTACCACTGGGTATCTTTCTAATTGATAGCTATCAAGAAGTGATGGATTTGCCTTTTGATTAATAACCAATGCCAGTTTCCAAGCTAAATTGTAAGCATCTTGCAGGCCAGTATTCATTCCTTGCCCACCAATTGGTGAGTGAATATGTGCTGCGTCACCGACTAAAAAAATAGAATTCTTTCTCATATTATTAGTCAATTTGCTATGTATCCAGAAGGAGGAGATCCAAGAGGCTTCAGTAACATAATAGGCACCATGAGCACGCTCTTGAGCTAGTTCAATTACCCCTATCTCTGTGAATATTTTCCGTGGGTAATCTAAATGAAGATTAGCCGTTATCCGGTAAGAATCACCACCTAAAGGAGCCGCAGAAAATATTGATCCTTCATCGAAATAAATATGTATATTATCTTTTGACATGAAAGATTTTATTTTTGCATCAGCAACAATGAATTGCTCGTTTATATCTTCCCCGGGAAAGAAAATATGGCATTTTTCTCGAATGGTACTGTTTGACCCATCACAGGCAATTAGCCAATCAGTGGTGATATCTTCCTTTATTCCATTGGCGTTTTTAATCGTAGCAGTCACTGAATTTGAGCTTTCTTGAAGGTCAACTAACTCTGAAGACCTTTCTATTTCAACATTAAATTCTTTTAAATATTCAGTTAGTAATCTTTCTATTTCACTTTGGCTTAGCATTAAGACAAAAGGAAAGGTGGATTCTATGTTGTTTAAAGGAATAGTTGCTAGTATTTTTCCGCTATTATATAAGCTAATTCCATTACATTCGTGACCAATTTTTAAAAATCGATCAACGATTCCCATGTGATTAAATATTTCAATTGTTCGGGTTTGTATCCAGGTGGCATTGGAAGATGGGGTGCGTTCTGAATTTTTATCAATAATGCGAAATGAGATTCCACGTCGAGCCAGTTCACAAGCCATCATCAACCCTGCAGGCCCTGCACCAACAATGAGTATTGGTCGATGGTTGCTCATAGAAAAATCATCCGCTAATTAAGATTCCTATATTCATAGTAACAAAAAAACACAACTTAGCCATAGGAAAATATGGATATATTTAGGAGATCAGCCCTATGAATAGATGTAACTCAATGATTATACGATAAAATTTCAAATACATGGCTGCCTATCTGATCATATTTTTATAAACGTGAAGAACATTGCAGTGGCTGCTATTGCCATGCTAATGAATGTTATTAATATTAATATATTTGATAGTAGGCCGCTTTTATATATACCCATTATACTTTCATTTTTAGCAATTGAGCCAACAATAAAAATAAGAGGAACCGCTACAACACCATTTATTACCGCTGCATAAATAAGTGCTTTCATGGGATCAATACCTATAAAATTAAGACTTAAGCCTATCAAGGTTGCAATCGTAATGATCCCATAAAATCCATGTGCTCTTTTAAACTTTAAATATAGACCTCCTCGCCAACTAAACGCTTCGCTAAGGGCGTAAGCAGCAGAGCCAGCAAGAATAGGGACTGCCAATAACCCAAGTCCAATAATACCTATCGAGAAAATCACTTTTGCTGCATATCCTGAATGCGGAAAGGTATGGACAAGTGGCTCTAATGACTTTGCAGCATCCGCCGCTGATTTTATATCCGTAATGCCATGAGAATGCAAAACTGTTGCAGAAACAACAATAATTGACCATGCGACAATTTCTGAAAAAAACATGCCTATAAAATTATCTATCCTAAGCTCGTTTATAAATTTTTTACTAATGTGAGGTATGCCATCTTTACGTATTAAATGCCTCTTACGCTCTTCCTCCACCTCTTCTGATGCTTGCCAAAAAAATAAATAGGGGGAAATTGTTGTTCCAAGTACACCCGTAATAATAAACATAAACTGAAAACTAAATTCAATATTAGGGATAAATGTCGCTTTTAATAATTCCCACCAAGATTCCTTAATCATTAAAACTGTTATTGGATAGGCAAGCAAAAATAAACATAACCATTTTAAAAATTTGACATATTTTTTATAGCTAATAAAAATTTCAAGCATCAGTGAGATGGCGGTGAACATAAGGGTTAGGATCACAATATTAACTGGGATGATAAGATGAGCGGCTTCAGCCATAGCACCAATATCCGCACCTATGTTTATGATATTGGCTATTAGAACAAGAAAAACAATGGAATATAATATTTTTTTATTATAATGCTCTTTAATGACAGCGGATATACCCTTACCCTTTACAGCCCCTATGCGGCTACATGCCTCTTGAATAGCGGTCTGCAGCGGCAGCATAAATATAACTGTCCACAATTGCCCATACCCAAATTGTGCACCAGCTTGAGAATAAGTTGCAATGCCCGATGGGTCATCGTCTGCTGCCCCAGTGATAACACCAGGCCCAAGAATTCTTAGACATCTTTTAAAGAAGCGCATATCGGCCCTGCTTATTTTGGGGTGCAATAATCAAACATACCCATTATTGATCAGGGAATTGAGCGTGGGTTCGCAAAAAATCTAATAATTCATGCTCAGATAATTGAATTAAATCCTTTTCAATTCTATTAATGATGATATTTTTTACATTGTTATTGATATGTTTAAATAAAAGTCCATTTACATGAGGGGGAGAAATTATGATGAGCTCATCATAATCTTTTTTTATTCTTTCTTGATTTAGTTCTTTAGCTACTTCTCTAGAAAAATTATCAATTTCAATTTCTTTAGGTTCCATGTGTGGAGAATATGCCCCTCTTGCAGATTCTCTTGTATTGTAATGTCCTGGTTTATCCATAGCAATTTCGCTATTTTTAAGCTTACTTTGTGGA
The DNA here is from genome assembly GCA_049294295.1 of Gammaproteobacteria bacterium. GTDB lineage: Bacteria > Pseudomonadota > Gammaproteobacteria > DSM-16500 > DSM-16500 > Aquicella. The sequence goes on from JBAQCP010000056.1 coordinate 18,017, forward strand.
TGAGCCATTTCTTTTAACAACGTTAAAGTGGGAGAATTTTTGCTATTATAATGATAAATATAGCAAATATTAGAATTCATATTGATAACTAATTTCATACAAAGTTCCTTCTATTAGCGATTAAGCCATAACATTCTCAGCCGTTATTGCTGGCGCTGTATTGCCCTATCATCAATTATGTATCTGATAGCTCCCATATAGCAATAATCTTAGAGACATTTATGGTTACTATTTGCCTTGTAGTAGGAGCAATGAAATAGCCATCTTTCTGATATTTATCTACATTTGATAATTCAGCATCAATCCATATTTTACCCCGTGAGTTTTCATGCACTGAACTGATATGATTAATAGCCATTTTTGTTCCATCATTCAACAAGAGACCAAAAGGCCAATGGTCTTGACATGCCCTTTCAAACACCCATCCTACCAATTTATTATCTTTGCCTGTCATGAGCTTCTCCTTATTTATATCTACATAATTTCAGTGCTTAAATTATATTTATTACTCATTATACCATAATCTTCATCGCCGAACTTAGCGCTTCACCTTCAGTACTATCTGGACATCGTGATATTTTGAGAGCCACAACAACCTACTATCGTCGCTTCAGCTTGTAAAAAATAGTAAATTAGTCATCATTGTAATGCTGCACATTTATCTAATTTAGAAAAACCAATGCAATGGAACCAAGCGGTGGTTGATATAATTTCTTTAAAATCAATATGTACATTTATGGTGCGCTTGAAGATGCCTTTTCATCGATAGCGCCTGCTCTTACTTGCAGCTCTAAATCTGGCAAAGGCTGAGCCACTAAGTTCCGTTTTGCCTGAATGACCATATACAGGATCAACGCTAATGTCACAATGACTGGGGCTGCTAAGATAATAATAGTTGATATTGAATCATCCCTTTTTTCTTGCGGATGACTAGTTGGCGCATTAAATGGTGCGGTTTGATTTTGAGGTTGAAACAACATGGGCGAGGAAGCTTCGGAAGGTTGCCCTGGAGAGCTCTCTGCGTAGGCTGCACCGATGATATACATCATCGAAGCCAAAGTGGATAAATGGGTATTCTGTTTTTTGGATTGATTAAAAAATGATGGCATGATGATCCTGCTTAAATTTAGCTATTATAAATTTTGGCTGGAAATACTAGCCATTATAGGTGAAAATAGTCAATCAATTTAATTACGGTCACACTATGTGGTTTAGCATCCAAGACCAAGAAGTTAAAATCAGAATTTTTGCAAAACCCCATGGCAGTAAAACAGCTTTTTTAGGGATAGGCGAGCAAGGATTGCAAATATCAATTCATGCTATACCCCATAAAGGCGAAGCAAACAAAGAGTTAATTTCTTTTTTGGCTAAATTATTTGGGCTTCCAAAGAAACAAGTAGTTTTATTGCGAGGCGGCAATAGCAAATATAAACAAATTACGTTACCCCTCACAAATAAAGTAAAAGAATTTCTTGAAGAACCTAGCCGATTTATTAATATCCCGACTAAAAAGTCACCACCGATCGAATAGATTCGCCTTTGTGCATTAATTCAAATGCATCATTTATTTTTTCAATCGGCATAACATGCGTTATCAAATCATCAATATTAATTTTGCCGTCCATGTACCAATCCACAATTTTAGGCACATCAGTCCGACCTCTTGCTCCGCCAAATGCAGAACCTTGCCATACACGACCGGTGACTAATTGAAATGGGCGCGTACTAATTTCTTGCCCTGTACCTGCCACACCAATAATGGTGCAAACCCCCCACCCTTTATGGCAACATTCTAATGCTTGACGCATTAATTTAACATTGCCTACACATTCAAAACTATAATCTGCGCCGCCTTTGGTTAATTCTACTAAATGCGCAACCAAATCATCTTTCACTTCATTGGGGTTAACAAAATGGGTCATACCAAATTTTTTGGCTAATGCTTCTCTGCGAGGATTAATATCAACACCCACAATCATATTCGCACCGGCAAGACGAGCACCTTGAATAACATTTAACCCTATGCCACCCAAGCCAAATACAATGACATTGGATCCAGGTTGTACTTTAGCTGTATAAATAACAGCACCTATCCCTGTCGTTACCCCACAACCTATATAACAAACCTTATCAAAGGGTGCATCTTGCCTGATTTTGGCCAATGCTATCTCAGGCAACACGGTATAATTAGCAAACGTGGACGTACCCATATAATGAAATAATGGCTTACCGTTTAAGCTGAATCGACTACTGCCATCTGGCATGACACCCTTACCTTGCGTTGTGCGTATGGCTTGGCAAAGATTAGTTTTTTGGGATAAGCAATAATCACATTGACGGCACTCAGGTGTGTATAGCGGAATGACGTGATCACCTGGTTTTAAGCTAGTGACACCTTTACCCACTTCGACCACCACCCCAGCACCTTCATGGCCTAATATCACTGGAAATAAACCCTCAGGGTCATCGCCTGATAGGGTAAAGGCATCTGTATGGCAAACGCCGCTAGCCTTGATTTCTACTAGCACTTCTTTCTCTTTGGGGCCTTGTAAATCAACCATTTCAATGACTAATGGCGAACCGGCTTGATAAGCAACAGCTGCTTTCACTTGCATGAATGATTCCTTTTAAGAAAACACTAAATAGATATAAAGCACATATAAAATACCTTGCACCATCAAATATTTAATGCGTAGGCCTTCTTTCGCCGCATTGACTCTAAGCCATATGGCGGCAATCAGTGTGATAAAAATACCGGTTTCTACTATTTTACTTGGCTGCCATGGGGTTAATAAAATACCTAATGCCGGCAACAAGGTTCCTTGAAATACCATTGCACCCGTAATGTTGCCAAAACCTAATGTATCTTTATTATTACGCAGCCAAAAAATGCTGTTTATTTTTTCAGGTAATTCTGTCGCGATGGGGATGATCAGTAAAGACAACAGCAATGCAGAAATAGCGAATGCTTTAGAGATACTTTCGACACAAGAAATGAATCCTTTAACGCCTAATAATAGCAATACTAATGCTATAAAAATCTGTAAAAAAATAAGAATGGTATTATTTTTTAAGCCTATTTTCGTTAAAAATAATGGTTCTTCTGGCGTCACACCATGCCCTTCTGCGACTAATGCCTTAGAAGCGAGACAAGTTAATACGATGTAAGCCACATAAAGACTAATTAAGATGCAACTTAATCCAGCCCTCAGATAAAAATAATTGGCAGGAATGTACATAGCCATGGCCGCTAAGAAAAAAGCGAAGATAAAAAAATTAAGATCCCGGACAAACCCTGTTTTTTCTGGCCGCACCCTACCATTGATGCCTCGTTGCTTAATGACTGAAACAGCCATGATAAAAGTAGATAGTGTGGATAGCATGAGTGGCGCACCTAAGATTGCGCCTACGCCAATTTCTTGGTTGACCAATACATCTTCTGTACCTACTAAGAGAGCAATAATAGGCACAGATGTTTCAGGCAATGCCGTTGCAATTGCAGCAAATACGGATCCTGTCACACCCGCTGAAATTCCTATCTGGCAACCAAAATGCTCTAATGCATTAGTAAATAATTGTGAAGCAATGAGGATAATGACTAACATTGCTATTAAATATAACCATAACGTAATCATTTTATTAGCCTCATGCTTATCATTACCCTTGTGCTGCTTAACTAAAATTATAAATTAATGCAAACTCAGCTTGGCCAGTTGTCGGTCCAATATTAGTGTTTTTGGTAACACCACCTAATGGATCAATCGTCGTACTGGCAGTACTTTGATAATATACTTGGCTGTATTCCAAACGTAATGCAATTTGCTGATTCAGTGCTTGATTAATACCTAAGCCAAATGCAATACCGCTTAGATTTTTATTCATGTTTGACAAAGAGGCATCACTTGAAGAAACATTAAAATAAGCCAAGGAATAGCCTAAACGTCCGTAGAATAATGTTGTTGGCGTAAAAAGATAGCCCGGCAACACACTCAAGCTAATATCACGACGCATTCTATAATAAGCGGTAGAAAATGACTTGTGAATAAATTCATTATTTGACGCTCGTGATATTACATTAGTCACATCAAATTTGACCTCACCCGCCAGATAAAATGCTTGATGGATCCATGCATAGCCGCCAAAAATCGATCCAAAAAAACCAGTCCCAGAAAGATGATTATTATTAGTGACAAAAAAATTACCTGGGCTGCTGACAACCGAATTACTATTAAAATCTGCCATTTCGGGTCCCGTGCCAACTCCTAAATAAAAATGATGGCTCCAAGCAGCGGTTGCATTTCCTAAGAGGGCTAGCAACAAGAGAGCTTTGGTGATATTTGCCATCCTAGGCATATTCTTACTCCATGTGGATTATTAAGCAGCCTATACCTTATCCTTTGATTAATGATATTGCTAGTCTGACATTTGATCCTCAGCGATACTTTTTTCTTTATCAGATTGCAGTTTTTTTAGCATCATCGGCGGCCCTAGCTGCTCCTGCATTAAGGCTTTCCTGAGTTTAATATTATTACACTTAATGGGTAGTTGAATGCTATAGCTGCCAAGCAACTATAAGGGGATTGGCAGCTATAGCTGGAATGACAGCAGTGTGTGCGATTAGATCAGAAAAAAATCAACAGCTTTGTTGAAAATAAAGGTAAATATTTTTTGAGCTTCCTGATACTCTTCGCATTCAACCGCCACAAGAGAGCTATTATGCCATTATTTGCCCTGCTAACATTATCCTTGATGATCTCCTTCCCCTCTGTCAATGCTGTGTTATTTACACCTGGATTGCCTGCTATTGCTCAATCCTTCCATATTACCAATGGCGTGGCTCAATATACTATTTCATGGTTTTTGATAGGTTATGCTTTAGGCCAATTAATTTACGGCCCCTTGGCCAATCGTTTTGGGAGAAAGCCAGCTCTCTATGCGGGTATCTGTTTGCAAATCATGGGCAGTCTGATTTGCGCCTATTCAAGCACCATACACCTCTTTCCTGTATTAATATTCGGTCGCTTTTTACTAGCCTTAGGGTCGGGTGTAGGCTTAAAAATGACCTTTACGATGGTTAACGAACTGTATGAGCCACAACAGGCCAGCCGCCTCTTATCTTATTTGATTATCGCTTTTGCTATCATGCCTGGTCTGAGTGTGGCATTAGGTGGCATACTGATTACGCATTTTGATTGGAGTAGCACTTTTTATGCTTGCGCCTTATACGGCATATTCTTATTAGTGCTAGTTACCCGCCTAACTGAAACTAAAACTCAATTAGATTTAAACGCATTTAAAATAAGTTATTTAATCAAAGGATATACGACTCAATTTAAAAATGTGGGTTTAATCATTGGCGGCCTCATTATTGGAGGAGCCACCTGTTGCTTATATGCATTTTCAACCCTTGCTCCCTTTATTGCTATTCAAAAATTACAGATGCCAGCGATTGATTATGGTTTAGCAAGCTTATTACCAGCTTTGGGCTTATTAATAGGATCTTTATTTTCTGCCAGTTTAATTAAGACATTTTCATCAAGCCGTATTATTTATCTGGGTATTTTTATATCCTTAGTGGGTGGTGTTGCGATGCTGCTATTAACACATTTAAAAATATCTGCTGTGTACTCTATCTTTTTACCAGCAATGTTTAGTTATTCTGGTTTATCACTCGTGTTTGCCAATACCTCAGGCGTTGCTATGCAGTATGCGACAGATAAAGCAAATGCATCGGCTGTTATGAATTTTATTAACATTGGATTTGCGATGGTTGTTATGTTAGTTGTTGGCAAGCTTGATATCGAAATCTATCTATTACCGATACTTTTCTTGAGTATATGCGGATTGATGGCTTTCTTAATGAGATATCTTATTCAACCTGATATTTAGATTCATTATGGGCTTGGTTTAATGCTATTGTCTAAATCTGAAGGTCATAATTATGGTCATGGATAAGAAAAAGAATGAAATGGATTATTCAAAGATGCCTTTATGGAAAAACTCGTGAAATGAGAAAATTCTTATTTATTTTTTTTAGCCTACTTTTTTTATCAGATTCTTTTGCTGCTGATCGCGTGATCAATTTAGCTGTAGGCTATAAGACCGTCATTTTTGCTGGTAAATCTAGGACAGCAATAGCTGTCAATAATCAAATCCCAGCGCCGACCTTACACTTTAAAGAAGGAGATCGTGTCACCATTAATGTTCGTAATAATCTTGATCAAGAGACAGCTATTCATTGGCACGGTATGCTTGTTCCCTGGCAAATGGACGGCGTTGAGGGGATTAGTCAAAAAGGTATTCCAGCGGGTGGTGTTTTTCATTATCAGTTTACACTTCATCAAGCTGGCACCTATTGGTATCACGCACATGCTGGCCTTCAAGAACAACAAGGGTTATATGGTGCTTTTTTAATTGATCCTCCCTACTCCCCACAGTATAAATATACAAAAGATTACGTTATTGTTTTATCTGATTGGAGCAATACTAACCCAAATCAAATTATTGCTAACCTTAAAAAGGAAGGGGATTATTATTCTCCTAATTTTCCACTTCAACCTTCTCTTGCAAAATTTATTTATGATTATCGAAAAGCATCAACGGAAGAACGTCAGCAATTAATTGATGATTACAAAATGATGCAGCAAATGCGCATGAATATTTATGATATTAGCGATGTAGCCTATGACGCCTTTTTGCTCAATGGTCAGCCCAAATCCATTCCTTGGACTGCTTCCGTTAAAGTTGGCGATGTAGTGCGGTTACGATTTATTGGAGCCGGTGGCAGTACTATTTTTCACGTCAAAATACCTGGTACTAGCATACAGATGGTAAATGCGGAAGGTAATGATGTAAAACCGTACACAGTCGACAACTTCACCATTGCACCAGGTGAAACCTATGATGTACTAGTCAAAATACAAAAAAATGACCCTTATATTATTTATGCAGAATCAATGGACACAGTGGGAACAGCTGTTGGTGCTTTAATAACGACACCTAACCAATTTGTAAATTATAAACAAATTGCTCCATTTCCTGAGCCTTTACCTGTAACAAGAGAAATGATGTCAATGATGATGGGGAGTATGCAGCAAGGCTCATTACCTGCGAATAAAATCATGACAAATGAATCAAGGCCAGGAATGCCCAGTCATGCAAGTATGGTAGATAACATGAATATGGGTAGTGACATGAAGATGAGCAATGGCATGTCTATGAATAACTCAATGAACATGAGCATGCCGACGGAACCGACAATTATAAGTAATACCATATCCTCTCCGACCTCCCTTTATGCGACATCTTCAGGAACAAAATATGAAAATTTAATAGCAGCAGTTAAAACCAATGACCCCAACAAGCCAGTAACCGGGGTTATTAATATGGAATTGTTTGGTTACATGGATCGTTTCATTTGGTTTATAAACGGTGTGCCTGAATATAAAGCACATCCTATTGTATTAGAACCGGGCAAACGTTATCGATTTGTCTTCACCAATACATCAATGATGCATCATCCCATGCATATTCATGGGCATTGGTTTATTTTACGCAAAGGAAATGGCGCTTATGATCCTTTGTTACATACTATAGATGTCCAACCAGGTGCGACTATTACCGCTGACGTTGATACAGATGCAAGTGGCCAATGGTTTTTCCACTGCCATTTTCTTTATCACATGATGACTGGTATGTCGCGAGTATTCCAATATTCTACATTAATTGAAATTACAAAAGGTGATACTAAGCCTCAAAATATTGCTACTCAAACAGCTTATAACAATCGACCAATTGTTAGAGTAGATGAAGTAAGGCCCATCGATGTATCGCTTGTTAAGCATCCGATGGCCCATCCAGCTGGCTTATGGCTTGCTACATTTTTAGATGTTGGTGAAGATCCATTTAATAATGCACAACGCGTTACTTATAAAGGATTATACGGGCCAGATTACAGCAAACTTGAGTTGTTTGTGAATGATGCAGAAATGAATAAAGGAAAAGTAGAAAATGCAGATATGGATATTTTCTATTGGCAACTTCTCGATCAATTCTGGGCAATAAAAGGTGGCGTAAATTACTTTTATCGCCCTGCCCAAACACCTTATTGGCAGCCCGGAATTGGTATTGAGGGGTTAATGCCTTATTTTATTGATACCAATGTAAGAGGTTATTTTTACAGCGGGGCAGGAAAATTAGATATTGAGCTATCGCGCGATAGCCAAATTACAAATAATTTTTTTATCAGAGCAGGAATACGCAGTATTTTAGCATCAAAAACTGTGTCGCAAGCTGAGATTGGCTGTGGCTTAAACCAAATGCGCTATATTATTAGACCTTATTATCGTTTATTGCCGGGTTTAAATGTATTTGCTGAATATGAATATGAGCAAGATTATGGGGCATTTGGAAATCTTCAGGTCAATGCAGGAGAATCAACCATTCAAAATACGTTAACCTTTGGGTTGTCGATGTTGTTTTGATATAAAAGAAGATCGACCTGCTCGATATGCTTCGCTAATTACTATCGTTTTTATCTTTTTTCTTTATAACTTTTTCCAGCTCTTTTAAAATAGGCACTTGTAGTATCACGCGATCTGCTAGGGGATTTTTTTTTAAAAATTTTTGTATAAGTCCATGTGAGATGGGAGATTGCACGGTCTGTGATTGTGTTATCGAAAAGGGATCTTCTGTTGTCAGAATAAGACTAGCGTCAGGAGAGCTTTCCATTAATTCCCACCGCGTTAATGAAGAAACTTCTTGAAGGATAAATTCGCCTGTATCTATAAAAATAGTTATCTCTCTCAAAGCGTATTTATTTACATCGATAGTTTCACCATTATGTTTATCACGATTATCAAATAGTAAAATTGATTTGTTATCTGAGTTAAACAGGTCATTTCCAATATATTCACAAGAACGCGCATAGGACCATAAAAGCTGAGTACCATACTCTCCCCCACTAATGTCCTCAAAAGCCTCGAGACCCATGATGGCATATCCATCATAAAATTTTATCATGCTTCTAAGATTAGATGTGGCGACATTTTTTTCGGTGGAAGATTCTTTGAATATAAAGTTTGTAATTTCTTCTTTATCTGGCGCGTGATTTATAAAATTAAGAATTCCGCCTCTTTTCTCAGGGTCAATGAGACCCACTATTTCCTTTTCAGGTGAATTTAAATCCTGAAGTGCGGAACAATTGAATTTTGTTTCAAATTCTTCAATAGTAGGTTCAAGCTTAATAATGCCTGAAGATGGAATAAAAGTACCTCGAGGTAACAGTTTTCCAGGAGGAATAAAAATGCCTTTCCCTACATTTTTATTTTCCATTTCACAAAGTACGGTGTTATTTTCGATGGTTTGTGTCCAGTCTAAAAATTGTTTTTTATCAAAATCATTTTTATACTGTCCATCAGGCTTTTTATAACGAATTATTTTACTTAAATCTTTTTTTTGTACGTATAAACCTTCTACCCACACTTGCCTCTTAATCTCTCTTAAAATATATTCCATGGGCTTGCTTTCTATTTTTGCACCATGACAAGGAAGTCCATTACTGTATAAGAGCGTTAAAGGAGTATTATAAAATGGTAGAAGTGAAACAAGCGTTTCCATAGCACTCTCCGATGTCCAGGCATGCAATACCTGGCGTAAAAATTTAGCTTATATCATATATCGATATACAAGGTACATCAATTTTAATAATGAATCATATAGGCCCGACCGAGATTAAGTTTTTCCGCTTTTTTGCAAGCATCCCAATCCGGACTAGTTGAGGAGCAAAGCAAATTAATAATAAATTCATTATTATAGAAGTTAATTTCGGCATTCATCGCAGCTTGCATTTGATCCTCTATTAATAGTTGGCCATTGTTTGAGATCATATTAACCAGAGAACTTGGTGGATTATTGCCTTGCTGAATAATAGCTGACACATTAGGTATGGATGATGGAGGAATTGGTGTCGGCGTTGGTGTAGGTGTTGGTGAGCCCAAATGAAAGTTAATGAAGTACATGGTAATACCATTTATCACGGCAGTTTGAGTCAATGAATTAATAGTAGCTGGTACGCCAAATATAACGGAGTCTGTACCACTTATACTACGGAAAGTTTGGAATCCATCAAAAAAGATAGGGTCATTAATTGAGCCAACCAATGCATTGCTGACTATCATTGAATTGGACTTATTGGGTAAAGTAATTTCATTGTTTAAATTATTCGTACTCATTAAGCTATTAATATTATCAAAAGTAGTAATCGTTCTAGCGGAATTATTGTTAATGATGCCAGCGTTAATACTAGATAGTACGGCACTAATAGGAGTGGTGTAATTTGAGTAAGTTAATGTATTAATACTGTTACCTATCGTGCCGCCATTGACTGTACCACTTACTGCTGTGTTATCCGCAAAAATAAAGTTATCGTTATATATACCGCCAATTAAATTTTGTATGCGACTAAAGTTCACTGCAGGGGCAATCCCAGCAATAGCAACACTTCCTGCATTATTACTATTAATATTCCAGGTTTGACCACCGCTATTCATTGCAAGTGAATTATTACCTGTGGTATTACCAGTGATATTGATGCTATTAAATTGTAATGGTCCCGCCAGGCTAAAGTTATTATTACCGCCCGCTTGGCCTATGAGTGATAAGCTATCACCGCTGACCCCATTATTGAATGCAATATTTCCTCCCATTAAAGTTGCATCAGTGCTAAATAAAACAGGCGCATTATAAGTTTGACTACCATTCGTAGTAATACTACTTGTATTGATATCAATTCCACTTCCTGCGACTGTTAAATTATTAAATGGAATAATGCTGCCTATCACACCATTTAAATTGACGGTTCCAGTTCCTGAATTGAGCGTCAGGTTATTTGTGCCAGCACTATTACTATTCACCATGCCTAATGTTATTGCCCCATTAGCAGAGTTCAGTGTGCTATTACCTGATAATGTCACTACATCCAAATTAAGATCTGCACCGTTGGTATTTACAGTGCTAGCTAATGTCGTTTCACTATTTGTGCTCGTTAAGCCGCCATTGAAATGGAAGATATCTGACGTATTACTACCAAGTGTAATTCCATTCGTATTATTGAATGTAACTGCATTTGCAAATGTGTTGCTTGCTCCATTGAAAACAATTGAGTATGGTTGTGTAAATGTGATAAGCCCGGCAAGTGTCACATTACCATTGAAGGTGACAGCCCCATCTGCTGCAGTATTGTTTTGCAATGTTAATATTTGACTTATTCCAGCGACGCTATTGTTGAAATTAATCGCACCACCTCCTAGACCAGAATCAACAGTTGCTGAGTTAACCACATTTAATGGGCCATTGAAGTCAATCGCACCACCTTGAGATAATACATTTGCCCCTAATTTTATAACACCTGTACCGGCTGGTGTGATGGTGATGGTGCTACCAGGGTTAGTAACCTGAACATTGCCATTGATATTAATGTCCGCATTACTACCGATATTACCAAGCAATGCAATATTTGCTGTGGATCTGACAAAAGCCCCAGTTTGGATTTCTACACCAGCATTTACATCTAGAGCACCGGTGGCTGTTGATAAATCAGATCCTTGTAAAACAAGATTACCTGTTGCATCTAGATAGCCGCCATTTTGAATCAATACACCACCTATACCGTTATGATCATCATCTGCAAGCAAGCTAAATGATGACCCATTGATCGTATTTACGGGTCCGATGAGAATAATGTTACGTGGTGCTCTTAGAACAAAGTCAGATATGACAGTTATATTTCCGCCTATGAAATCTAAGCCATTGCCATTTAAAGTGATATTGCCAGCTCCTACAATTGGAGTAGCAGTAATGCGTACGCCGGGATTAATTGTAAATACGCCACCCGTACCTGGACTGGTATTGAGCACACCATTTATGGCTAATGCAAATAGCTGATCATCAGGATTAGCTGCATTCAGATCGATTGAACCGCCTGTGGTTGCAATGCCTTCCGCACCAACAGTTAATAAGCGAGCTGTGCTATCAGGTGACAACGTTTGCATCGTGACATCGCCCCCATTTGTATTAATAGCGCCCGTCGTTGTTAAAGCCCCCGTATTTAAAACGATGACATGGCCGCTATTAACTTGGGTAATACCACTAATAGTTAAGGGCTCAGCTGTGTTAACGAGTTGGATATTACCGCTACCGCTATTAGCTGCATTAAAACCAGTGATGCTATTGTTGTTAGTTAATATTGTTCCCCCCACAGAACTAGTGGTAAGTAATCCGCCTGAAATGGTGCCAGTACCAGTCTCATTGATTGCACCTGTCCCCGTTAATGCCACATCACCGCTAGCGCTCATTAGGCCATTGATTGCGATGGCACCTGTATTACTAATGATAATATCACCGTTAGACTCATTAATATCGCCAATCGTGAGAAGTGAAGAAGAATTGCTTAATGCAATGTCTCCACTTGTTGTATTTGTTCCGGTAAAGCTTGAGAATGAGTTTGCATTATTTAACGTTGTGCCGCCCACAGAAGTTGTTGTCAAATCACTTCCTGATATTGCGCCGCTTTGTGTGATCGTTCCACCTGCATTTGCAATTAAATCACCACTCATTGTTAGAGTAGGGAGTATTATCGCTGCATTATCAAACAGTAGTGTTAAATTACGTAAATTGCTTGCGGAGGTTAAATTGCTCAACATACCGGCATTGCTATTTATATTACGTAAACCAATATCCCTAATATTACTTGCCGTTCCGCCATAAGCTAAAGCACCGCTGAAGTCATTGGCTTGTGAGGCTAAAAGGATGTCTGATAAAGGTGAACTGACTGATAACGTCACCGTACCAGCATTAGCTGTTTGAGTAATGGCACCGGTTTGACTAATCGTACCACCTGCTGCTAAGGCTAAGGTGCCGCTGCCAACGTTCGATGTACCCAATATCAAAGCGGTATTATTAGCTAAGCTCACATTGTCATTACCATTATTATTAAGTGAGATAACACCAGTAAAATGATTGCCTGCATTACTTAAATTAATCAGGTCCGCACCGGCATTAACTGTCACCAAGCCTGCGCTAGCTGCTTGTGTGATCGCACCAATTTGTGAAACACCTAAGCCAGTTAAGGCCAAGGTACCGCCACCCATACTAGATGCGTCTAATTGTAATAGCCCACTATTGGTAATAGAGACATTATTGTTTCCTGTGTTATTAAGGCTAACAGCACCGCTGAAGTTATTATTCTGCGTTAGGGTAATGGAATGGGCTCCAGCATTGAAACTAGATGTGCCAGGAATGGTGAGAGCGCCTGTCTGAGTAATATCTCCACCTGTATTAATGCTTAGACTGCCGCCTGAATGTAAGCTCAAGGTTGGTAAATTGATACCAGCATTATCGAAAACAATGGTTAAATCAGTTAAATTAGATAGCGAGCTAAGATTCGTTGGTAGGATAGAAGCTACATTTGTATTACGCAGACTCACATCATGGATAGAATCTACATTACCGCCAAAAACGATAGCACCATTAAGATCATTTGCTTGATTGAAGATCATATCTGCGTTGCCCAAATTGTTCAACGTAATGGTGCCTGCATTAGCAGCTTGAGTGATGCTGCCGGTCTGATTCATTGAACCACCAGCGGTTAGTGATAAGGTGCCTGAACCAATACTTGATGTACCAAGAATTAAAGTGCCGCTATTTGCTAAGACTATATTATTAGCACCACTATTATTGAATGAGACAGCACCGGTAAAGCTATTGCCACTATCTCCTAAGGTAATGGCATTGGCACCAGCATTAATAGTAACAACGCCTGCATTAGCTCCTTGCATAATAGTACCTATTTGTGAAACGCCAGCGCCTGTTAAAGTCAATGTGCCACTGCCTATGCTAGAGGCTGCAAAATTGAGAGCTAAATTATTGGTAAGCGCGACATTATTATTGCCGCTATTATTCAGGGTCACTGCACCCGTAAAGTTATTAGCTTCTGTTAAGGTAATTGCATGTGATCCTGCATTAAAGCTTGATGTGCCTGGTACGGTTAAGGCACCTGTTTGTGAAATGCTGCCACCTGTGCCACCACTTAAGGAACCACTCGTATCTAAAATTAAATTACCACCGTTATGTAAAGTTAATGCCGGTAAAGCCGTATCGACTGTATTATCCATAATCACGGTCAGATTACGTAAGCTGGTTAGCAGTTGTAAGTTAATGATTGCAGCACCACCCACGCCAACATTTCTAAATTCTACATCTCGCAAATTACCTAAGGTGCCGCCGATATTAAGGAATCCGGTCAGATCATTCGGTTGGCTAGCAAAGAGGAGATCAGAGTCAGGCGCCATAAAGGTAAAGGTGAGAATGCCAGCACTTGCTTCTTGAACAAGCGGGCCTGTTTGACTGATGGACCCACCTGATGTTAACGATAACGCGCCGCTTCCTACATGAGATGTGCCAAGCACTAATGCAGTGGTATCGGTGAGTTGAACATCATTTGCGCCGCTATTATTAAGTGACACGGCATTGGTAAATGTATTGGCTGCATTGCTTAGGTCAATGGCACCAGCACCAGCATTGATTGTTACCAATCCTGCACTAGCGGCTTGAGTCATACTGCCAGTTTGTGAAACACCTAAACCAGTTAGATCTAATGCACCACTACCCACACTCGATGCACCTAAACTCAATGCAATGGCATTAGTGATGGCTACATTGTTATTACC
>JBAQCP010000057.1:0-7102 GCA_049294295.1 Gammaproteobacteria bacterium
TAACGAAAAGCCCCGAAAAGCCCCGAAAAGCCCCGGCAAAAGATTTGCCGGGCTACGCTACTCGCAATGACAGCTTCTGAACTATTGCCCAAGATCATCCAACGGATTAGAATCCTCAGACTGAATAACCCACCTCAACAACTCAAATTCTTTCGGATCCATCCCATGCTGTACAGGGCTATCATTCACAATATCCCTAATAAAATAATTCTCAACATGCTGACTACCAGCCTTATGCAACATCACAATCGAATTGCCACTCAACGACATTGATCGCGCAACAATTTTATATTGCGGCTTCGCTTCCACATGCTCTCTACCAACTAACCATGGAAATAAATCAGCTTTCATTTTTTCATCTGCTATCATGTGACGGGCAACTCACCTTTAGTCAAAATACGATAAAGCAAGCGCTGTTGATTCGAAGGAATATCCGTCGCGCAATGCATCGTTGTCGGATTATTCCAAATAGCTAAATCACCATCCTGCCATTTGTGTCGATAAATTCTGTCAGACTGCGTGCTGTGCTCATATAAAACATGCAATAATGCCATTGCGTCTTCTGTATCCATCCCCTCAATCCCAAGCGCTCTATGAACATTTGCAAATAACGCTTTTTGTTGATTAGCCTCTTGACGTACTAATGGATGCAAAACCGCTGGACGCTTGATAAAAGCATTTTTATAAAACGCTTTCTTACTTTCTATTTTCAACTTCGTTGCATCATCTAAATCCGCATAAGCCGCACACATATTTACAAAATGCGTCTCACCCCCGTCCGTCGGTGAAACCAATGAATAGAAGATCGTTGCCTTATTAGGATTATCAGTAAAATACGAATCAGAATGCCAAACCAATTCCGGCGCCATTGCACCAGCTGGCTCTTGATCGCCACTCAGCATATTAGAATATTTAGTAATCACAGGATGCGTGGGCACTTTAAAAGTGGGATGCAGAGACTCTACGGGCTCCGCAAAATAGCTGCTAAATCTGACTAATTGATCTTCATTCAATGTTTGCTGTCTAAAAACAAGCAAATGATGCTGGGCGAACGCCTCTTTAATAGCAGCCAATAGACTCGCTTCCATCGGCTCTGCGGCATTCACCCCTAATATTTCAGCACCTAGACCTGAAGATAAAGAATTAATTCTCATGCAAGGCCTAGCAAACTCTCAACAAAGGATCGCTGTAATCTAGCTCAAACCAATCTTCATTAGTCATTAATGCGCTTTCTTCACTCATGGTAACACTCCTGTTGTGTGATTAAATAATTGCCGTTAGATTTTATTTTGACCAATCTTTACTCGACAACATAACGGCGCTATAATAGAACCAATGGTTTTAATTTTCAAGAAGGCAATCTTTCATGTTAACTAAAAAAAACCCGCATATTTTAATTACAGGCGGCGGCTCAGGCATAGGCTCAGAACTAGCCCTACAGTTATCACAAACACATCGTGTGATTATTGTTGGCCGAAACATTGATAAGCTTCTTGCTACCCAAGCATTAAACCCAACCCAGATAATCGCTATTCAAGCCGATATTGCCTCCCAGCAAGGACGACAAGACATCTTTGAACAACTGCCTACTGATTGCTCAATTAGCCACTTGATACATAATGCTGCCATCATTGAAGCAGAACCATTAACCAGCATTTCACCTGAAAGCTGGCAACGACAAATGTCTACCAACATAGAAGCACCTTTGTTCTTAACCCAAGCTCTTCTCCCCTATTTAGCCCATGGCAGTAGAATTTTATTTATGTCGTCTAAATTAGCGCATGAAGCCTGTGTTGGCATTGGTGCACATTGCATCTCTAAAGCAGCGCTCTACATGCTGCATAATTGCTTTAAATTGGAATTAGCGGCGTTACAAATTCAGGTTGGCAGCTTAAGACCGGGTGCCGTTGATACACCAACACAAGAAAAAGTTCGCTCCTTCCCTGTTAATATTTTCCCTATGCAGCCTAATTTTCAGGCGTTAAAAGAAAACAACAATTTACAGGCGGCAGAGAAAGTGGCTAATTTTATTAGTTGGGTATTACTTAAAACTAGCCATCAGGATTTTTCTGCGAGTGAGTGGAATATTTATGACACTAGCCATCATCAATATTGGTTAGAGAATAACATCATGCAAGATGCTATTAATTTAGATACGCATCAAGCAGCCATTATTCATTAACATACCCCTATCATCCCGAGCGTAGCGAGGGATCTCCATCTAGTGCAGCTGTCCCTAAGCGGGAGATCCCTCGCTATGCTCGGGATGACAGTACAACGGATGCAGAACAGTCTCAGCCCCCACTACCAACGCCAACAATGCAACTACAGCACACCCCATCAAGTAATAACAAGGCGCCATCGGCGTATGTAACACTCTCACCAAATAAGCCGCAAACAAAGGCGCCGTTCCACCCAACAGCGAAGCTGACAAATTCAACCCCAACGAAATACCCGATGTTCTCAACTGACTAGGCATTAATTCCGCAGTAAACGCAGCCATTGGCCCAACCACAATCGAAAGTAATACTGCAAACCCCAACTGCCCCAAGATTAATCCACGCATAGAAGATTGCACCAGCAATGAAAAAATAGGATAAGCAAATATTGCGATACTAATAATTCCAAACATCATCAATTTCTTTCTATCAACGATATCTGATAAACGCCCAAAAACAGGTATCAAACAAAGCAACACTGCGATATTTATGACATTAATCAGCGACAATACCTTTAATGGAATAGCCTGCAAATGCGTTAAATACGCATTGATATAAATAAAAACGGTATAAAACCCCACCGTAGAAAATGCAAACAAACAAAACACAATCAATGTTTGTTTAAACTGACTTTGAATCGCATCTAAAATAGGTGAAACAGCAAGCTCATTATTTTTTTTAAGCGCTAAAAATACAGGCGACTCATTCATTTTGAATCTTAAATAAAAACCCAACAGTCCAAGCGGTGCACTAATTAAAAATGGAATTCTCCAAGCCCATGCATCAATCACAACCTTACTAAATCCCTGAGTTAACAAAAACACTACTAATGAACTTAAAAAGATACCGGCCACCACACCAAATACACTAAAGCTTCCGTAATAACCGCGCTTAGCATCAGGGGACAACTCTGTCATCAGTGAAATCGCGTTAGGATACTCTCCACTCGCTGAAAACCCCTGTATCAATCGCATAGACACAACTAACAACGGCGATAAAAAACCAATACTCGCATAAGAAGGAATGAGACCAATCAAACTAGTCGAAAATGCCATCAGAATAATCGTTGCTGCCAATGCGGCTTTCCTACCAAATTTATCGCCCATGCGACCAAAATAAATAGCACCAATCGGGCGCATGACAAAACCCGATGCAAACGTCACAAATACCAACAACAACGAAGTCCATTGATTACCCGATGGAAAAAAGACCCCCGCAATAATAGGCGCCAACACCCCGAATAAAGAAAAATCATACCATTCAAGGGCGGAACCTAATCCGCATACAAAAATTGCTTTGTGAATATCTTTCATTTGATTACTCAGATTTATTAGCTTTTGCGCGGCGTGCTTCTTTAGGATCAATCAACAGCGGACGATAAATTTCTATTCTATCGCCTTGCTTCACTTCATCAGACAATTCTCGGGATTTACTAAATACGCCAACTTTTTGTGTTTTCAAATCGATTTCTGGGAACAAGGTCAATATTCCTGAGCGCTCTATTGCCGATTGAATCGTACAACCGGCTTCAACTTCGACTGTCAAAATTCGTTGTTCATCTGGGCGAGCATACGCTACTTCAACCGTGATCAAATTAGCCATTACCGTAAAGCTCGGCAGCGCGCTTGCAGAAAGCATCGACAAACGTATTTGCAATATGCTGGAACACTGGCTGAAATAATTTATCAATAAAGCCGCCCGCAAACTTAAATTCAAGCTCCAGCTCCACCTTGCAAGCATACTCATCCAGCTCGCGGAACGTCCAGACACCTTCCATATGCTGCAAAGGGCCGCTATCTAATTTAATGTCTACTTGGTGGTAAGGCGTCAGCGTATTGCGCGTACTGAATTTTTTATGCACACCTTT
The DNA here is from genome assembly GCA_049294295.1 of Gammaproteobacteria bacterium. Lineage (GTDB taxonomy): Bacteria > Pseudomonadota > Gammaproteobacteria > DSM-16500 > DSM-16500 > Aquicella. The sequence goes on from JBAQCP010000057.1 coordinate 4,087, forward strand.
CCAATTAATTTCCAACTCAGCCAGCACTTCCGACTCCGTACGGCTAAATACCTGGCTGCTATGGCACCAAGGCAAAAAACGGGGGTAATCTTCAATTTGATTCACCAAATCAAACATTTGGCGCGCAGAAAAGGGCACAATTGCATTTCTCTTTAAAGTATTCATAACCATTCCCATCCAAAAGGTTTGCCATTATACTCCGCCTTATGAACGATAAACAAAAAACAAATGCAACCATCGTCCAAAATCGTAAAGCGTTCTACGAATACTTCGTAGAAGAGCGCTTTGAAGCCGGTTTGGTCCTTGAAGGATGGGAAGTTAAGAGCTTGCGAGCTGGCCGTATCCAGCTAGATCAGGCCTACGTCCTATTGAAAGGCGGCGAAGCGTGGCTATTTGGGGCGCTAATCAACCCCTTACAGACCGTTTCCACCCATATTACTCCTGACCCCCAACGCAGCCGCAAACTACTCCTCAGCCAGCGAGAAATCGGCAAGCTGATCGGTAGCGTCGAGCGTAAAGGCTATACCGTGATTCCTATCTCCCTTTATTGGAAGAGCAATAAAGTGAAGATAGAGATTGGCCTAGCCAAGGGTAAGCAGTTGCATGATAAGCGTGCGACGGAGAAAGAGCGCGATTGGGCGCGAGAAAAACAAAGAGTGCTAAAACGATAAAGCTCCATCTAGAACTGCTGTCATTCCCGCGAAGGCGGGAACCCATCCCAACATACCGCTTGAGCAACGCCTAAGTCGCAAAACCATACCCCTCACCATCGCATTCCCTTGCTATTCCCCCCTAAAATGCATACTATTTAGCACACTTTTAAGAAAAGCCTATTCAAAATAGTCTATAATTCTTAATGAAACGGGGGCGACCTGGTTTCGACGTGGGTTACAAAGCTTGAGGTGCATGTCGAGGACGTAACTAACCTCGTAAAAAATGTTGCACAATTATAGTTGCAAACAACAAACGCAACTCCGCTGTTAACGATGCATTCTTTTCTGATGCTGAGTTAGCTTTAGCAGCTTAAACACCTGCTGGCGGCCATTCACCGATTGTGCTTGTACGGTCGGACGTTTACGCAAGTAGACTAGAGTGGTCATATTATACAAGCTCGCGGAAAGATCTGCCCGAGATCCGACTGCTAAAACTTAAGGGCTAGCCAACGTAGATCCTTCCAATTAGAGATGCGCTGGTTAAATTAAAGAATTGGATAAACATGTAGACCCGATAGTAGAGGATTCGCGGACGCGGGTTCAATTCCCGCCGCCTCCACTGATTTTTTAAAGCCGGTTAATCAACCGGCTTCCTAATATGTAGCCCGGCAGATTTCTGCCGGGTTCCCCTCCATCTAATCCCACCACCCCATAAAAAAAACATTTACCCAAAAAACCCAACGAGCACCCCAAAATGGTCCAATATCGCCGCCTTTACCAACCCGGTGGAACATACCTAAAAGAAGCAATGAAGCAATGAAGCAATGAAGCAAGCAAACCACTTCTACCCTTACAAAACCACCGCCCTCGTCATCCTCTCCGACCATCTCCATGCCATTGGAAACTCCCCGAAAACGATGCTAATTTTCTAAACGCTTGCGCTACATAAAAATTCTATTTACAAAAATCTAATATCAGCAGGGATATCTAATCCTAAAAACAATAGAAATGAAAATATCGTTTGGCAGAAAATATTTTGGGAGCATGCGATTAGAAATGAATTGGATTATGAGAATCATGCTAATAATATTCATTATAATCCTGTGAAGCATGGTCTTGCTTTGAATGCTTCTGATTGACCTTATTCCACGTTTAACTACTATGTTAGAAAAGGTTGGTTATCTAAGAATTGGTGTTTTCAGGGGAAGAATTTGGACAGAGAATTATGGCTAGTTAGAGGACAGATCCCGACTGAAATAAAAAGCTTTTCATCCGGGATACGCTTGCTATGACCCAAACTTTCACGGCAGCCACCTTAAAAGTAGTGCTGCCAGCAATTGAAGAAGCTGAGAACATTCGAAATAAATTACTTGATTATTTCAAACAAGATATTTTTGCTATGGTAAAAATTCATAAAAAGCTTCTTTCATTGCGTAATTTAAATATCAAACGCCGACCTTGAATTTTCAATATCAGCCATCATATTTAAATTACACTTAAAAAAAAAGGAAATTTAAGCATGAAACCATTCAATTCTGCAGATAACGAAATTGCTGAAGAAATTGAAATTAGACAACGCAAATTACGTAACATAATCGATCTTGCCAATCAAAAAATGGATTCCGGTCAAACTGATGAAGCAATTGACTTATTCTCCAAAGCGCAGAATCTCTCATTGTATGTACGCGATGGTCTACAAGTCAGAGTTCTTAACGAGCAAGCTGACAATGAATTATGGAATGAGCTTAAGAGGAAGATTGAATCATTAATTGCAGTCTCTTAGCACCAATGAAAGTAGAAAAATTACACAGCCAACCCACTGCGGACTGCCCATTATGAAATGCTGCTATTGTTCCCGCAATGCCTTTAGCACAATCGACGGTATAGCATTGTGCTTAAATTGTCACACAAACTTCCACAACGTCTCTAACAACCAAATTAGTAGTGTATCTCAGTTGCGTCGGGGAAATGATATTGCAGATAGTATGCTCGAAGCAAGAGCTAGCTTAATTGGGTACCAGGTAAAAAATGAAAGGAATACAGAGGTGGATAATTATAATACGCATAACAATATAACAGTAAACGGCAATAATAGTGGCCCTCTGCAAGCAGGAAAGACTCTGATTCAAAATAACGATATTGGCGCTGCTAATTTATCCAAATTAGGCAATGACAACGTAGGCTGGTTAGCAAAAATCATAGCGAAGGGACTACAGATTGTAAAATTTTGCCTGCAGTTTGATCTTGCCCCGACTTTGTAGACACAGTCATGCGACAATTTTAAATTGATTCTCAAACACTTCAGGTGCGATTGAACCAATAGCGGAATGTCGACGAACCCGATTGTAATACACTTCAATGTA
>JBAQCP010000058.1:0-13333 GCA_049294295.1 Gammaproteobacteria bacterium
AGAAGTATCGTTATAAATGGGTTCCCACTTTCGCGGGAATGACAGTAGTGGCTCGCAATGACGGCAGTGGCATTAGCGGGATTATGTATTTCGTCAAACGCAAAAACCCGCATTTCATGCGGGCTACGCTTATTCTTCGTTATCTATTTTCTTAATGGCTTCATCAATCAATGTCGATATCTTAAATCCTTTCGCCGTAGACTCGTCGTATTCAAAACGTAATTCAGGTGCAATACGTAATTTGACGGCTTGTGCTAATTCGTAACGTAACCCTTTAGCACTGCGATTTAAGGCTTGGACAATTAATTTGATTTGTTCTTTATCATCCTGCAAAACACTAACGTAAACTTTAGCGTAAGAAAGATCTTTAGAAACAGCAACGCCGGTTATCGTTACAAAACGTAACCGGTCATCACTCATGTTGTGCAATAAGATTTGTGCCAGCGCTTGCTGAATAAGATCAGCAACTCGCTGTGTTCTATCGTAACCACGTCTCTTTCTAATCATTCGTCTAAATCTCGCGCTTCACTTCGATGCGCTCAAAGACTTCGATTTGGTCGCCGGTCTTGATGTCGTTGTAATTCTTCACAGCGATACCACATTCCATACCAGCACGAACTTCAGCGGTATCTTCTTTAAAGCGACGCAAGGATTCAAGCGAACCTTCAAAGATTACCACGTTGTCACGCAAGACACGGATAGGGAAGTTACGCTTCACTAAGCCTTCAGTCACCATACAACCAGCGATTGCGCCAGTCTTAGAGGAACGGAATACTTCACGTACTTGTGCCAGACCCACGATTTTCTCATGAATCTCTGGTGCAAGTGCGCCATTGATCGCTTTCTTCACTAAGTTGATCACATCGTAAATAATATTGTGATAATGAACATCAATGCCGCTGCTCTCAATTAATTTACGCGCTTCAGCATTTGCTCGCACGTTAAAACCAATCAAAATCGCGTTGGATGCAATCGCAAGATTCACATCACTTTCATTGATACCACCAATACCACTAGAAATAATATTTACTTTAACTTCCGTACCAGACAATTCGTTTAAGGTTTGCTTTAATGCTTCAACAGACCCTAGCACGTCAGTTTTTAATACAACATTAAGTGTCGTTGTTGTATTTTTCTCGTCTTCAATACGTTGTAATAAGTCTTCTAGTTTTGGTGTTTGTCTTGCCAATTTCGCTTCGCGAGATTTGGTTTGACGGAAAAGCGCCACTTCTCTCGCTTTTCTTTCATCAGGTACGACAAGGAAATCATCGCCTGCTTGTGGCACACCAGATAAACCTAATACTTCAACAGGAATAGAAGGACCCGCACTATTAATAGGATGACCTTTCTCATCATATAAAGCACGAATACGGCCGTACTCTAAACCAGCCAAGATAATATCGCCTTTTTTGAGGGTACCTTGTTGAATCAAGACACTCATCACTGCCCCACGGCCACGCTCTAAGCGAGACTCAATCACCACACCACGTGCAGGACAATCAATGACGGCTTTTAATTCTAAGACTTCAGCTTGAATCAAAATAGAATCTAATAATGCATCAACACCCATACCTGTTTTTGCAGAGATAGGCACAAACATGGTATCACCACCCCATTCTTCAGGGACGATACCGTGCTGGGTTAATTCATTTTTCACACGATCAGGATCCACACCGTGTTTATCCATTTTATTAACGGCAATCACGATAGGAACGCCTGCTGCTTTCGCATGCTGAACCGCTTCAACGGTTTGTGGCATCACACCATCATCTGCAGCAACAACCAAGATCACGATATCAGTTAACTTCGCACCCCGTGCACGCATAGCAGTAAATGCAGCGTGACCTGGGGTATCAAGGAAGGTAATCGTGCCTTTTGGTGTTTGTACATGGTAAGCACCAATGTGCTGTGTAATACCACCCGCTTCAGAAGCCGCTACTTTTGCGGTACGAATATAATCTAATAATGTTGTTTTACCATGGTCAACGTGACCCATAATGGTAATCACTGGTGGACGAGTAACCGCCTCACCTTGGATCTCAACGGATTTTGCTAATGCTTCTTCTAATGCATCTGAACTCACTAGTTTTACATTATGGCCCATTTCTTCGACCACAAGCACTGCAGTATCTTGATCAAGCACTTGATTGATGGTCGCCATCATGCCCATCTTCACCATCACTCGGATAACTTCAACGGCTTTAACAGACATACGCTGAGCTAATTCACTCAGTACGATGGTTTCTGGAATCTCAACATCGCGCACAACTTTGGCCGTTGGCTTAGTAAAGGCTTGTACTTTTACTTTATTGTGAGCATTAGAACGGAATTTGCCTGACTTACGTAGCGCCGCTTCAGAATTATCTTCATCAGCCACTTTAAATACGCGGCCAAGATCAGCACCACGAGCTAATAATGTTTCAATATTACGCTCACCGGTTGTACGAGACGACGCATCACCACCACGGTTAGATTTTTTCTTTTTCTTGTTACGGTCAGCAGATTCTGCTGGCGCTTCATCATCACGGAATTTTTCTTTGCGTTTTGCAGCAGCATGCGCTTCTGTTAGTTTTGCTTCTTCTGTTGTGGCAGTTGCTGTTGTGGCAACGGCTGGTGCAGCGCCCGCTACGGCTGGCGTTGCGGTCTTATCAACGCTAGCTGGCACTTCTGCCGTCACTTCTGTCGTTGTTGGCGCAGCTTCTATTTGAGGAACTGTGGTTTCAACATTCGCGACTTCTGGTTCTGCCACTAATTCTTGAGCAAGCTCAGCTGGCTTTTCACCTGCGGCTTCTTCAGCTAATGGACGCTTAACGTATGTTCTTTTTTTACGAACTTGAATACTGACTGTTTTACTCGCTGCACCATGGGTGCCACCAACTTTAATTTCGCTGGTTTTCGCTCGACGTAAAACGATTTTTTCAGGGACAGCATCTGCTTTTGCGCCATGATGCTGCTGGAGATGATGTAATAATTTTTGTTTTTGTTCTTCGCTAATGGAGTCATTAACACTAGCAAGATTTACGCCCGCGTCTTTAAATTGTCCGATTAATCGCTCAGGTGTGACCCCAATTTCTTCAGCAAATTTCTTTACTGATAAACCATCTGTTTCAACTGTTTTCACCACGCGCACTTGCCTCCACTAACATCTTCTAGCTGTTTTGCATACCGCCGCCATCGGTGTAACCCGGATTTCGTGGCGCTGTCATTCCCGCGCAGGCGGGAACCCATCCCAAATATACAGCTTGTGTAAATTTATGGATAGGTTCCCGCCTGCGCGGGAATGACAGCGCCGCGAAATTCAGGTTACGCTGATAGCAGCTTCAGCAGGAACTGCTAATCTCTTGTATCTCTATGCCTGCTCAGGTTCGTCATCAAACCAGATCTTGCGAGCAGTCATAATCAATTTTGCTGCTGTTTCTTCGTCTATTTCGTAGTCATGCAAATCATCAACAGATTGTTCTGCTAAGTCTTCGCGTGTTACGACACCGTGGCTTGCTAAAATATAAGCAGTATGTTTATCCATACCTTCCATATTTAATAAATCGTCTGCAGGCTCTACGGTTAGCGCTTGTTCTTCTGCAATCGCTTGCGTTAATAACGCCGCTTTTGCTTTTTCACGTAGCGCATTTACTAGTTCTTGATCAAAGCCTTCGATTTCTAAGAGCTCTTGAACCGGAACATAAGCAATTTCTTCTAAGGAGGAGAAGCCTTCGTTAGCCAATACATCAGCCACGCTGTCATCTACACCTAATTTTTCTTGGAATAATTTTAAAACTTTCTCGCCTTCAGCATTAGACTTAGATTGCATGTCTTCTTCCGTCATGACATTCAAGGTCCAGCCGGTTAATTCTGTTGCTAACTTCACGTTTTGACCGTGACGACCGATAGCTTGTGCTAATTGGTCTGCTTTCACTGCGATATCCATGGTATGGGTATCTTCGTCTACGACAATGGAAGCCACTTCCGCTGGTGACATCGCGTTAATAACAAGCTGGGCAGGATTATCATCCCACAATACGATATCAATACGTTCGCCGCCAAGCTCACTGGAAACTGCTTGAACACGTGCACCACGCATACCGACGCAAGCGCCGATAGGGTCAATACGACCATCGTTGGTTTTCACCGCGATTTTAGCACGGGAGCCAGGATCACGAGCAGCTGCTTTCATGTCGATCAATTCTTCGCCAATTTCTGGCACTTCAATTCTGAATAATTCGAGCAACATTTCAGGGCGTGTACGGCTAACGATAATTTGCGGGCCCTTGTTTCCTTCAGAAACAATTTGCGCTAAATAAGCACGGATACGGTCGCCAACACGAACAGCTTCATGTGGAATCATTTCAGAACGTGGCAAAATCGCTTCTGCATTATTGCCTAAGTCTAAAACGATAAAATCACGGGTTACTTTTTTAACAGCACCGCTGATTAATTGACCAATTCTTTCGCGATAAGCATTTACTAACTGAGCACGCTCAGCTTCTAATACTTTTTGAATGATGACTTGTTTCGCTTTTTGAGCAGCAATACGACCAAATTCGATAGAATCCATGGCTTCTTCAACATATTCGCCTAATTTAGCATTAGGGTATGCGCCAGTTTCTTTATCAATAATTAGCGTCGTTTGTCTTGCGTCATCCCGCTGATCTTCATCGTCTATCACTAACCAACGACGTGCAGTGGAATAACTCCCAGTTTTGCGATCAATGGTGACTTTAACATCAACATCTTCGTCTGATTTCTTTTTGGTGGCAATTTCTAATGCCGCTTCAATGGCTTGGAAAATGATCTCTCTATCCACACCTTTTTCGTTGGATACAGCTTCAACTACCAATAAGATCTCTTTATTCATAGCGCGACCTCATATGTTATCCACATGCCCCTAGCATTATAAGCGGACATCACCAATCAACAGAAATCCCCGCAGAAAAATGCGGGAACACCTTACTTATTTATATGCTGCACACAAGCTGCGCTTGTGCTTGCACTGTCAGGCAGAATAGATAAGGTTTCCCTTATCAATCGCTGAAAAAGGCAAAACAACTTCTTGCTCTGCGCCTTCTGGCAATAGATGTATCTGCTCACCCACGACCTTCGTCAATGTACCATTGTAATGACGGCGGTTGTTAATAGGTGCGTATAACTTAATTTTAACTTGTCGACCAATATAACGCTCATAGTGCGCCAATTCAAATAAGGGCCTATTAATGCCCGGAGAAGATACCTCAAGAGTGTATCGACTTTGAAAAGGATCTGCTACATCGAGCATGGCACTCGCTTGACGGCTCACTTGGGAGCAATCATCAACCGTGACACCATTTTCTTTATCTATGTAGACCCTAAGCACCATATGACGCCCTTGAGGCAGCGCCTCACAGCCGACCAACTCGTAACCCATTGAACTTACAATGGTTGCTAGCTGTTCTTGTAGTGCTGGATTTATTTTATTCATTATAATTATTAGCCCGATACAAAAATGGGCGCAATTCTCATTGAGCCCATTATAAACAAAAAACCCCATACGGGGTCTCTGTTGATTACTTATTTGGTAGCGGGGGCAGGATTTGAACCTGCGGCCTTCGGGTTATGAGCCCGACGAGCTACCAGACTGCTCCACCCCGCATTAATGGACGCTATAGTATGCAATATTTGTAATTAGAGCAAGCACTACGTGATAATTTTAATCAATCTTATATTTTTCAGTTTAAACAAGTAGATAGGCGCCCTTACTTGGGCTTGCAACGAAAGCGGCACTCAACGATGTGATATTCTGATAAGCATACAGGATCTTAGAAAATAGGGCCATTTCTACCAGGAGGCTTTTCATGAATGGACATCATCCAGTAGCTGACTCAGTTAGTACCGTCCAAAAAAAGATATTAATCATCGGCGGCGGCACGGGCTTGGCCTCTACTTACCTGTTGGAACATATGCCTAATTTAGAAGTCGTCTTGGCAGAGGCTTCTAACAGATTAGGTGGGCATATTAATTCCATTGATTTTGGCGTGCACGGCATGGCAGAAGGCGGCGCCGAGTTTATAGGGTCAGAAACTAGCTACCCTAACGTGCATCAATTATTTAAACAGTTGGGAGTTAGATTAAATAAATACGAGTTAAATATCGAGATTCGCCAGATGAATCAGCCCACCCAACATAATTCTATTATTTTTCCGCCAATTTATCATTGCACTAAAAAAGTGGATACGTCATTAAGCAGTCGGTTTTTTTCTTGGCTTGCCCCAGCACAAAATCATTATCAGAAAAAAACGGTTTTTTCTTCTGATACGTTTTTCAATCGATTAACCGATTTTTTGACGATAGATGCGGTACTTGCGTTTGCAATGCATGAAAAATCACCAAATGAATCATTGGAATTAGAAACATTAGAAGCATTTTTGGAGCGATTTAAATTGCATTCATTGCACGAAGATGCAACGGGTGAGCAAATCGATTCATTTGCTAATAGGTTGCTTTATCCTATGGTTGCAGGCTCTTGGGGTATCCCTCTTGCAGAAGTAAAAAAAATGGGCGCACACTATGCGTTGAATTACTTTTCCTTGAGCAAAGATTGGCATGATGCACCTGATGGATTAAGTGATTATATCAATAAAATGCGGGCTGCTTGCTTATCTGCCGACATTAGACTGAATACGCCTGTGACTAAGTTGGTGCCTTGCCAGACAACAGATGGTCAGCCCGTAAAATATCAGGCATTATTAAAAGACGGCACTTTTTTATTAGATACAACAACGGGTCAACCAGCTGTGTTTGATGATGTCATCATTTCCACGCCCGCCTATGCAATGGCAGATATATTGCCAGACATAGATAGTCAAGCATTATCCGAGCTGAGAGACGCATTAAAGGCGGTGAGATATTATAATACGACAGTGGCATTTCACTTAGATCCTCGCTACCAATCACCCAATAATACGGTTGTCCACACCCGAATAGACGGCGAATTAGCGGCTAATACCATCCAAAAAGATTGGAAGGCAGCAGAGGGTGAAATAGCTATCATGAAAACGTGGGTGTTACCTGGCCAGCCCATGCCAGATCCAGACAGAACCAAAGCAACTTGCTACTATCATCACCCGTATATGGATGAGCATTTTTTCAAAGCGCAGCAAATGTTGCGCGCCATGCAAACAAAATACGGCCTGAATTTTGGAAGTGTTTTGGGTGGGAATGGCGATTCCCACGAAGATGCCATCATGGCGGCTTTTCAAGCAGCACATGCCATTTGCACGAAGTATCATTGCTTAGATCGCAACGTGAAACTGATGCCTCTGCTGAATGACAACCGCGAAGTCGTTGTGCGTAATGCTCAGCTGACCTCTAGCGAGACGGCAGAACTTCCAGGGCCATCCATTTAAACCTGAAGCCTCGCCGTTGCAAGGAGGCTTAAGCAGGAGATAGGGCACATGCTCCCCAAGCTCATCAGCATCGAACGCCTCACCCACAGCCTCAAAACGGCCATCGCTGTCATCATTGGCTTTGGATTCGCTAAAGTCGTCAACCTGCCAGCCGACCAATGGATAGTCATTACTATTATTGTTGTTATGTGCGCCCAGCTTTATGTGGGCAGTGTTTTGCAAAAAGCCTATTTGCGTTTTTTAGGCACGCTGCTTGGCTGCTTGCTTGCCGCTTTCACGATTGTTGTTTTTGGCCATACTCATCTAGCCATCGCTTTAACGATTGGCATGTCCAGTTTTCTCTTTAGCTACTACGCAACAGGTCAAGAAAATTTTGGTTACGCCGGGACGCTAGGCGCAGTGACGACTGCCATTATTATGCTAGGGCAGGTACCGACAGTCTTTTTTGCTGCTGAGCGTTTTCTAGAAATCAGCGCTGGGCTATTAATTGCGACCCTGGTTTCCCAGTTTATTCTGCCCATTCATGCTAGAACACACTTAAGGCGCTCCCAGACGGAAACTTTAAAGCAGTTACGAAGCTATTATGAGACAACGCTATCCAGCCAATCCCCTGCGCCCAGAGACAATCGCGATCTGGATGAAGCGATTGTGAAATCATTATTAAAACAGCGCCAGCTAGCAAAAGAATCAGTCAATGAAAAATTAGGAAGCGCCTTTGATTCAGCGCACTTTATGCAAACGCTTTATTTTGAAAGAGAAATTTTGCGGGCTATTACCTTTATGCATCTCGCTTTGCGAGAAATTAATCGAGCGGATATTATTATTCATCAAGCAAATGCTTTTCATCATTTTAACGATGCTGTTTTGCGAATTATGGATGCACTGGCGCTGGCCATTCAATCAGACACCCCGCCAGCACAACCTATTCCTGTGCCAACGCTGGCTAATCTTAAATATGACTTTCAAAATAATAGCGATATCTCATCACGTAACGATTTGATTTATATTGATGGATTTTTATTTTCGGCAGAAGTATTGGCGAAAGGATTGATTAGGCTGGCTAAGCTTTATAGCGTGCCGGTGTTGCAGGAACAGAGTGCAGCGGGGGTTGTTGCGTCCAAAAATTAGCGAGCCAGTTGTAGGCTTGGGTGGGATCTATATAGGCGCTTAGGACATCGCCTGTCATAGAAGCTGCGAGGTCTACGGCGTTGGCTTTGGCGTAATTGCTGATGGCAGTTTTTGTGATCCAGGTTCTGAAAAACAATGGATGCTCCTTTTGATTTCTCTCATTGTTGAATCGTCATTGTCATTCCCGCGAAGGCGGGAACCCATCTCGCCAACAAGATGAAGTCATAATAAAGCTCAGGGAATATTATGGATGGATTCCCGCCTTCGCGGGAATGACAGAGGCCACCCCCTAATGTGGATTCTCTAAACTCAACACACCCGAGTTATAATCATACGCAAACAACTCCGCGTATCGACCCCACTCAATCACGGTACTCAATACACGATCCGCTTCACTTTCAGACAGAAAATCTTCCAACAACGATAAGAAATTTTCTTCCAACGCACGATGTCTAGGGTGACGAATTAATTGATCATAAATATAACGCGCCAATGGCACATGCTGCTTCAAGTGGACCGAGAATATTTTCTTACGCTCTAGAATATCGGCCGTCACAAATGCTCGGCCTTCATCGGTAATGGTGATATCACCTTTAGACACTCGCGCAAAATGTAAAATTTCTAACAATTCAGTTAGTGGGAACAAATCATCAATATCTAACGTCAACATATCTGCGACATCAGGCAAATCCATTTTACCTTGGTGCTCAGGTGAAATGAGCAACTCTAACAAACCCGTAATCTCTGCCACACTCGCCTCAGGTAAACGGTAACCAATATCAACCGCCGCATATCGGGTGCCTGACATTTTACCTTCTTGCATCTGCGTGGTCATCAAGGTGTAAACCCGATCAACCTGATTACGAAAACGAGGATCTAAATCGCTGCGCGGATAAGGCAAGGTCACACGCAAATCTGAACGAATGGTGCCGGGGTTACTATTAAATACAATAATTCTATCAGCCATCGTGATCGCTTCTTCGATATTGTGCGTCACAAAAATAATGGCATTCAATCCTGTTTTTTTGCTGCGCCACAAATCTAATAAGTCACTCTTTAAGTTATCGGCTGTTAAGACATCTAGCGCAGAGAAGGGCTCATCCATTAATAAAATATCTGGATTAACAACTAATGCGCGCGCAAAACCAACCCGCTGCCGCATACCGCCCGACAACTCTTTAGGTAAAGCAGATTCAAAACCATCCAAACCGATCATATCAATCGCTTTCAAGGCACGATCGCGCCGCTCTTCTCTATCGACACCTAATGCCTCTAGACCTAACTCCACATTCTGCAATACTGTCAGCCAAGGCAGCAAAGCGAAACTTTGAAACACCATTGAAATACCACGCACAGCGCCTCGCACTTCTTTCCCGCGGTAACGAACAGCACCGTTACTCGCTGCAATCAATCCCGCAATAATACGCAATAAAGTCGATTTACCCGATCCCGATTTACCTAAAATAGCAATAATTTCGCCTTCGTAAATACGCAGATTGATATCTTCTAATACCAATAATTCTTGGCGATCACCCTTCTTAAAGGATTTCTGCACATTGACAATTTCAATAATCGGATCAGACATACCGTTACTCCACTAAAAAACGGCTTTCAGCATAAACATACAAAGGGCGCCATACGAGGCGATTAAAAACCAAGACCAGCAAGCACATCATACCAATACCCAGTGCAATTTGTGGGAAGTTACCAGCAGTGGTGTATTCTGAAATATATGCCCCCAAACCTGTTGCAACGAGCTTTTGATCACCCCAACTAGCCACTTCCGCCACAATACTCGCATTCCACGCACCGCCTGCGGCCGTAATCGCACCCGTTACGTAATAAGGAAAAATACCTGGCAGCAATAATCTGCTCCAACGCAACCAACCCGTCACCCCAAAATTATCGGCAGCTTGTAATAAGTCTTTGGGAATATTGGATGCCGCAGCAATCACGTTAAATAAAATATACCACTGCGCACCCAAGATCATGAGCGGCGTTAACCAAATATTAGGATTTAAATGATAGTAGACAATGGTCATCACAAAAAAGGGATACAGCAAGTTCGCCGGGAAGGCTGCTAAAAACTGAGCAATAGGCTGCGCTAATTGCGCAGCTCTAGGGCGCAAACCTATCCACACACCAATAGGCACCCAAACTAACGAACAAAGCACAATCATAATAAATACGCGGAAGGCTGTGATTAAGCCTAGATAAAACACATAAAGCGTGGCACTCAAGGAGAAGTTTTTAATAATATAATCACTTAAAAAAACGAGTGCTGCGATAACGGCTACAAAAAATACTGCTGTTAATAGCATACTAACGACACGATTTTCTTTCGTCGGCAATATTAGCTTCACCGGAATACCAAACTGGGTGCGGAAAAATCGAATATTGACAAATCGATCAAACAGGATCGTTAATTGGCCGCCGATATTACGCATCATGCGGGTGCGTCTAAACAAATCAATGACCCACGATTCTGCAATTTTGTCAGAGGTCAGTTGTTCTGATTTAAACTTCTCAGCCCACGCAACTAAAGGGCGGAACAATAATTGGTCGTACAGCAAGATCACAATAAACATCGCAATCACCGCATAAATGATCGCGTGAATATCAGCCGCTTGAATGGCCACCGCTATATAAGAGCCTATGCCTGGCAATAAAATTTGCTGATTAGAAACAGTGATAGCCTCAGATGCCACCACAAAAAACCAGCCCGCCGACATGGAGACCATGGCATTCCACAGCAACCCTGGCATGGAAAAAGGCACATCAATACGCCAGAAACGCTGCCAAGAAGATAAATGAAACATTCTCGCGGCTTCGTTAATCTCGCCAGGCACCGAGCGCACCGTTTGATAAAATCCTAGCGCCATATTCCACGCTTGCGAGGTGAAAATCACAAAAATAGCGGCGCACTCAGGTCCCAATAAGCTATTTGGGAATAATGCAATGAAGCCAGTGATCGTGACTGATAAGAAGCCCAAAATGGGGACAGACTGCAAAATATCGATAATCGGGATAATAATACGACCAGCTCGCGGGCTTTTAGCCGCCCATGTTGCAAAGATAAAGGTAAATAACAGGGAGCAACAAAGCGCAATTAACATTCTAACGACTGTACGACCTGCGTAAAAAAACAGATGTGACGGGGCCAATGAAATTGTCAATGTTTGGCCAACCTCATACGGCGTCGCCATTTGCTTGGCATTCCAGGCAAATAGGAAGATAACCGCTAGCACGATCAGCAGCGCGAGCACATCCCAATAGTTGGGATAAATTCGACTACGATACGCTGTCATAAATGTCGTACGCAAAAAGCTCATGCGAATAAACCTAGTTAAAGTGGTGCTTTCATGATCATTGCTAAGCTAGCTAGCCGGCATTTTATAGCAAGTGGGTTGTCCTTCGAGACGGCGCTATGCACCTCCTCAGGACGAACGGCCAACACTCTCGAACCGTTCGCCCTGAGGAGGTGCATAGCGCCGTCTCGAAGGACAACCCACTTGCTATGAAACAACGCTCTTAAGCCATACCTCGCAAGCCGACTTATAATGATATATTCTCACATCATATAATCATCAACCAACATGAATTACACCATGACGACAATTAACGACCTACCTGCACCTAGTGCCGCCCAATTAGCCAGAAGCAAAGCACTCTCTGACTTACTGCAACAGCGCATCAAAGAACAAGGCCCGATATCATTTGCCGACTTCATGGAAGCCGCACTGTACCACCCGGAGCTTGGCTATTACAATGCGCCTGAGTTTAATTTGGGCAAAAGCGGTGACTTCACGACGGCGCCCGAAATCTCTCCACTATTTGCAGGCTGTCTTGCTCGTCAATGCGAACAAATTCTAAAACATCTTCAAACAGGGGATATTTTAGAACTAGGCGCCGGCACTGGCCGTTTAGCATGCCAACTACTGCTTGCTCTGGAAGTATTAGACTGCTCACCACCGCACTATTATATTTACGAAGTTAGCGTCAAATTGCGTGAAAAACAAAAAGCGTTTCTGCAAACCAACTGCCCGCAGTTTTTTGAACGTTTTATTTGGCTAGATGAGCTGCCTCAAGATTTCACTGGCATTATTATTGCTAATGAAGTGCTTGATGCATTGCCAGTACACTGCTTTGAAGTGACTGAGGCTGGCATCTTAGAACGTTACGTTGATGTGGTCGATGATCAGTTCTACTTTAAACTCGCGCCACCGACCTCAAGCGAACTATTATCTAGAGTCGCCAACCTCGACCTACCACTAGGCTACGCGTCAGAGATGAACCTAAATGCACTCAACTATACCGAACAACTAAGCAACGGCTTAAGCCAGGGTGTTATTTTATTTTTAGATTATGGTTATGGGCAGCCAGAGTATTACCATCCGGAACGGCGCAAAGGAACCTTGACATGTTTTTACCAACATCATCATCACGATCATCCTTTTTATTATCCCGGTCTACAAGACATCACTGCCCATGTTGATTTCACCAACATTATTGATAAAGCCGCAGATGCTGGTTGCACATTAGAAGGTTTTACCTCTCAAGCAGCCTTTCTATTAGGCTGCGGTTTAATGGAGTTAGCAAATAAAGCAGAGCAGGGATTATCCGCTGTTGAACTTTTTCAAATGCATCAGGCTATTAAATTATTAACGATGCCAACTGAGATGGGTGACGTAATCAAAGTGATGGGTTTAGGAAAGAACATTGAGCTGCCGCTTATTGGATTTAGCTTGCAGGACAGACGCCGAGATTTATAGTCATGCAGCCTGGGTGAAGCGTAGCCTGGATGGAGCGCAGCGGAATCCGGGTTTGTT
>JBAQCP010000059.1:0-23928 GCA_049294295.1 Gammaproteobacteria bacterium
AGATTTGCCGGGCTACACACCAAAAAAAACACCGCCTAAGCGGTGTCTTTTTTTAGAACAAAAACTTAGTTGCTAGCTGGCGCTTCGGTTGTTGCAGGCGCTTCAGTTGTAGCAGCTGGTGCTTCAGTTGTAGCTGGAGCTTCAGTTGTTGCCGGAGCTTCAGTTGTTGTAGCTGGCGCTTCAGTTGTTGTTGTAGTTGTTGTAGCTGGTGTTTCAGTTGTTGTGGTTGTTGCTGGTGTTTCGGTTGTTGAGGTTGTTGCTGGCACTTCGGTTGTTGTGGTTACTTGAGCTTGGTCAGCAGTGTTGTCTTCGCCTTTAGAGCAAGCAGTTAAACCTAAAACACATACGCCAGCAAGAGCAGCAGCTACTAGAAGATTCTTACGCATAATACAATTTTCCTTATAAATAAATTTTGAGACCGGTCTTTTCACTCAGCTCCCTTGCGGAGTACACGAGAAAGCTTTATATAGACTTGTAATCTTATATGAAATTCTACCAGGTGCAAGCGTTCCTTACGATGTAAAGTAACGCGACAACACCCATGTTAACAAGCCGCCTATAATAGCAATCACAGCCATTAACTCAAGCACTGTTAATGGGCCTGTTCTATATGAACGCAAATCATCTTTTTTGTTCTTTTTTTCGTCTTCTTGCATTAAAAATACCTCTGTTGCATCGCTTCTTTAGCTAATACCAAGGTGGCATTAGCTACTTCATTCGCCTTCGCACAGCCTTCACGCAAAACAGACTGTACATATGTTAAATCTTGTTCAATCTGCAAACGGCGCTGACGCATAGGCTCTACTAACTCAACCAATACATCAATCAAGCTGCGTTTACACTCAACATCGCCAATGGTACCAGCACGATAGCGCTCTTTTGCTTCCTCTACCCACACTTTATCTGGGTTAAAGGTTTCGTGAAAAATCCAAAGTGGATTATTTTCGACCGTACCTTTATCAGTTGCTTTTAAACGATGAGGATCTGTATACATACCCATCACTTTCTTTTTAATCGTATCAGGATCATCACTCAATAAAATAGCATTGTTTAATGATTTAGACATTTTTAATAAGTTGCCTGCTGCATCTGGGCCGCCTAAACCAACTAAACGACGAGTACGACCTAGCTTAGTATCAACAATCGGGAACAAACCACCCTTGTTTAAATAATCAGCATCTTCAGTATGCGGGTCAACATGGCAATAAAGCTGGTTAAACTTTCTAGCGACTTCTCTTGCCATTTCAATATGCGGGATCTGATCTTCGCCAACAGGAATCACTTGCGGTCTGAAGACTAAAATATCTGCAACTTGCCCTACAGGATAAAGTAAAAAACCAAATGGATAATTATCACCCAAACCTTTATCTCGAATTTCATCTTTAATCGTTGGATTACGCATTAAACGTGGGTAAGGAATGAGCATACTAAAAAAGAAGGTCATTTCAGCAATGGCTGGAATTTCAGATTGCAGAAAAATAGTGCTGCGCTTTGGGTCAATACCAGCGGCCAAATAATCAATGGCAATATCCATCACACTGTCGTGAATATCTTTAGGTCTATCCATGCGGGTAGTAAATGCATGGACATTGGCGATAATGAAAAAACAATCATAATCGTTTTGCATCTGCACGCGGTTTTCTAATGAACCGACCCAGTGACCTAAATGTAGGCGACCGGTTGGGGTATCCCCGGTTAATAATCTTGGCTTAGTCATGTTTATTTAATTCTCTAAGTGCTAAATGGTAGGCAACTTGCCCTGCTTTACTGCTTTTAATAATTTGCCAGTTTGCTGGCAGATCATTATCCTTGATTACGTCACGCGCTTCCAGATAGATATATGCAGAATCTGCTAAAAAGCCGTGCTCTTCTAAATAATGACAGGTTGAGAGCAATAAACCTTCGCTGTAAGGCGGGTCTAGAAAGACAATATCAAACGGCTGCTTTACGCTTGGCAACTGCTTTGGAATATGGGCACAAAAGATTTTTGCATTATCCCCTTTAAATTCAGCCAGTTGCTCTTGCAACAAACGAACTACCGCAGGTGCTTGATCAATCATTTCGACATAAGAAGCACCACGAGACAATGCCTCAAAACCTAAAACACCGCTGCCGGTAAATAAATCTAAACACCGAGCACCGGGCAAAATAGGCGCCAACCAATTAAAAAGCGTTTCCCGTACCCGATCAGGTGTCGGACGCAAATCTTTTATATCTGGCACTTTTAGCTTTCTTCCTCGCCATTTACCCGCGATAATGCGGACCAACCCTTGTTTCATTTTTTTTGCTCCTCGGGGAGTATAAAGTAACTAATAAGATAGAAGGATAGAGGAATGTTTGATTTTCTCAAACGAAAAAAAACGACTGATGCCACCACTAGCACCGAAAACCCTAGTGAAGCGGCCATTACCACTGAAATCACGGCTACTCCCTCTGACACCAAAGCTGGTTTTTTTAGTCGTTTAAAAAATGGCCTAACAAAAACACGTAACAGCCTAACAGCGGGCCTAGGCAATTTATTTCTTGGTAAAAAGAAATTAGATCGTCAATTAATAGATGAAATCGAAATGGCGTTGTTAACGGCCGATGTTGGCGTAGAAACAACACAACATTTGATCAACACGTTGACTCAAAAATTAGCTAGGGATGAATTGGCCGATTCAACCGTTGCCTTTGACTGCCTGCAATCTGAGATGAAGCAAATTTTAATACCCTGCAATCAGCCACTAACGATCGACCCCACCAAAAAACCTTATGTCATTTTAGTCATCGGCATTAATGGTTCAGGTAAAACGACGACGATTGGTAAACTTGCTAACTACTTCAAACAATCCGGCAAAAGTGTGATGCTAGCAGCTGGTGATACTTTTAGAGCAGCAGCGACTGAACAATTACAAGTTTGGGGTGAGCGTAATCAAATTCCAGTGATTGCGCAGCAACCAGGTGCTGATACGGCAGCCGTGATTTACGATGCAATGGCAGCGGCGACCGCGCGCGGTGTTGATATTTTGATTGCTGATACCGCGGGACGCCTGCATACCCAAACCAATCTGATGGCTGAATTACAAAAAGTTAAACGTGTTCTTGCAAAACTTGACCCAACGGCGCCGCATGAAACATTGATTGTATTAGATGCGACGTTAGGTCAAAACGCGCTCACGCAGGTCAAACAATTTAATGAAGCGATGGGTGTGACAGGTATTGCATTGACCAAGCTCGATGGTACGGCAAAAGGCGGTATTATTTTTGCGATTGCTAAAGAGACAAAAACGCCAATACGATTTATTGGGGTGGGTGAAGGGATTGATGATTTACGGCCGTTTGAGGCAGAAGAATTTGTGGAAGCATTGTTTGCGGATTAAGTGGGTGTTGGATGGATTCCCGCTTTCGCGGGAATGACCGCAGCAACAGAAGATGCCCGTACTAAGCACGCTTCTTCTGTGGCTTACTAGCCTCACAAATTGCCAAGGTTGTCGCCGCAATAGCCTCACCATGATTTAACAAATCAGTATAATTCAATAAATTAGGAATAGTTGAATCGGCAGCAAGGGCATGGCGAAGAATATCCAACATACGCAAGCCATTCGCACCATAAGAAGCCGCTTTGGTTAAATTACTTGAGTTAGCGGTAATAAATGCCTGTAAAACATGCACACCAACATCAGCAAAATATTCTGTGGCAGATGCATTTGGGGTGGTGAAATAGCCAAACGTCACAGCAGCTGCAACAAAACCATTATAAATCTGGCTACCTAATATAAGTTTTTCTTGCGTCGTCATGGAATCTAAAGAATCTTTAATACCTAAGAAGCTCGTTACCCTGTTAAACATGCTCATTTATCCTATTGTTTATATTTAGATTTATTTTACACACTATAAAAAATGCTCTTTATAAGAGACATACCATACAAGAAAGCCTATAATTTAGGCAACTTAAGATATAATTATATTTGAACATCCGCCAATATCTTTGTAATATGACCCTCCATATCGCAATTCGTGAGTGACACATTTATGGGCAATATGACTAAAAGCATACAACGCATCAATATTCGCCTGCCATCTACTTCCAATAGCTTAGATGCCTGGCTGAATCATATTAACCAAATTCCTCTTTTGACTCAGGAAGAAGAATATAGCCTTGCTGTGCGCCTTCAAAAAGACGGTGACTTAGCAGCGGCTAAAAATCTTATCTTGTCGCATTTGCGCTATGTTGCGCGAGTGGCTAAAGGTTATTTAGGTTATGGATTGCCATTAGCTGATCTCATTCAAGAAGGCAATATCGGCCTCATGAAAGCCGTTCGTCGTTTTAATCCCGAAATGAATGTCCGCTTAGTGACCTTTGCTATGCATTGGATTAAAGCTGAAATCAACGAATACATTTTACGGAACTGGCGCATTGTCAAAGTGGCAACCACCAAAGCACAACGTAAATTATTTTTTAATCTTCGCTCACTCAAAAAACACTTAGGCTGGATGACCAACCAAGAAGTAAATGACATTGCGAAAGATTTAAAAGTAAAACCTGAAACGGTACGTGAAATGGAAATGCGCTTATCCACATCTGATACGGCATTTGATATGTCTGACAGTGATGATGAAGATAGCTACATTGCACCGGCTACTTATTTAGAAGACCATCGCTTCAATCCTGCTCAGCAATTAGAGCATGATGACTGGGCAAGCCTTGCAAGTGATACGATGCATGCCGCGTTAAACCAATTAGATGATCGCAGCCAAGCCATTATTCGTGCGCGCTGGTTAGATGATGGTAAATTAACACTGCAAGATTTAGCGGATAAATATCAAATTTCTGCTGAACGTGTTAGACAGTTAGAAAAGAATGCGATGAAGAAATTACGCACCGCCTTAGAAAAAAACGAGGTGGCGGCTTAGCTGCCTCGTAAATGAGTCGATTCACTAATCAACGCTAAACGTACCGCTTCTAATTTAGGCATTTTTGCCGCTCTCAATACTTCATAAACTTCTGCCAGCTTCACCAATGTGTCTGCTTTTTTCATTTTATCTGAACGATTGACCTCAGGCAGCATGCGGATATAACGCACCACACGTGCAATCTCTTCCCAATTAAAAGCAACGGCTTGATCACGAGGAGCCATCGGCTTTTTATCATCAGTGGTGATAGCAGGCTGATTAGTCGCATCTAAAACAACAGCACGATAGCGTTCGGCGGCTTCCATTAAAACCTCAATTCGATCATCCATTGAACCCTTTTGGGTATCATCTGCATGGGGATAAAAAATTAACGCCATTGCCTTCTCCTCGTGTTATTTAACTACCGCTTTATTACATTATAGCTCGAATCCTATATGAATCGTGAAAATGACAGGTCAATTTATAAACATATAATCGTTTAAAGCCCAGATTTGATCCTATCTAGGCTGCGATATTGCAACGCCTCGCTTAAATGTCCCTCATTAATGCCTTCACTGCCCGCTAAATCAGCAATGGTACGCGCTACCTTTACAATACGATGATAGATTCTTGCAGACAAATTAAATTTATTCATCACCTGTATTAGCAAACGTTCAGATGCCTGAGTAATTCCACTATGGCGCTCTAACTCAGGCACGGTTAGCAACGCATTACATTTTAATTGCCTGGTTAGCTGTTGGTTGCGAGCAAGCTTCACGCGCTCACGAATCACAGCACTAGTATCACTCGTTAGCGGCGCATTATTCTGCGCTAATAAATCAGGCGACATGCGTGCCACCTCAACATGCATGTCGATTCTATCCAAGAGCGGGCCGGATATTTTCCCCATGTAACGCTTGATTTGCTCGGGGTTGCAACGGCATTCATCCATGGCGCTCATTGCATAACCACAAGGGCAAGGATTCATCGCTGCCATAAATTGAAAATTTGCCGGAAAAACAGTTTGAAACGCCGCGCGAGAAATGGTTATCTCACCTGATTCAAGTGGTTCTCGCAAACACTCTAATACATGCCGGTTAAATTCTGGCAATTCATCTAAAAATAAAACACCGTGATGCGCCAATGATATTTCACCAGGCTTAGGCGGACGACCGCCACCCACTAAGGCGACACTAGAACTACTGTGATGCGGCGCTCTAAAAGGAATACACCCCCAACGTTTGGAATCAAATCCATTACTACTAACAGAGGAAACTGCCGCAACGGCTAAGGCTTCATCTTGATTAATGCCGGGCAAAATAGTCGGCAAACGACTAGCTAACATGGTTTTACCAGTACCGGGTGGACCAATAAATAATAAACTATGCCGTCCAGCTGCTGCAATTTCTAATGCACGTTTTGCCTGCATTTGACCTTTTACATCAGACATATCGACTTGATAACCAGGCTCGGTATTCAGATTTCTGGTGACTGCCGATGCGAGTGATACCTCACCTTGTAAATGCGCGCAAACATCCGATAAATGTTTAGCAGGCAACACATTTGCTTGCTCCACCAATGCTGCTTCCTCTGCATTTTGCATAGGCACCACTGACTGTCGATTGGCCTGATGTGCTGCAAGGACAGCTGGTAAAATACCACGTACTGGACGTATCTCCCCGGACAAAGCAAGCTCACCTGCAAATTCATATTGCGTTAAAATTTCTGTTGATAATTGACCGGTAGCCGCCAATATTCCTAATGCAATCGGCAAATCAAAACGACCGCCCTCTTTAGGTAAATCAGCTGGTGCGAGATTCACGGTGATGCGGCGACAAGGAAATTCAAAATGCATATTCATTAAAGCGCTGCGCACTCTGTCTCGACTTTCTTTGACAGCGGCTTCTGGAAGGCCAACGATATTAAAGGCGGCCATGCCATTGGATAGATGAACTTCGACGGTAACGAGTGGTGCTTGAATGCCGCTAGGAGCACGACTGTAGACAATAGCTAAAGACATGGTGTTTCCTTTGGATAATCGTTTGTATATATTTTTTTCAGCGGATAGGAGGATAGAAATAATAGAAGGGAATTGCGGGAGGAAGAGATTACCGTAATAGACGGCAGCTGTCAGCCAAAATTGCTTGTTGATAGTATAACCGTTCAAGTGGGGCCTCACCGTTATTACCAGCTCTATAGGCTTTTTTCATCTAACCAAAAAGTAATACTTCCACGATTGATAAGAGATTTGTTATATTGCGACCAGTTACGAACACGATAGTCTTTCTTAGACATTGGGAAAACTCCTTTTTTTGACGAAATGAAGTTTATCTCGTATTTTCGTGTTTTCGTAATCTCTTTTTCTTTTCTTTCCTTATACTTAATTATCCCTACCTGATTGGTTAAAATTTGATTTATGCAACAACGCCGCCTACGCGGGTATGACAGCTTTTTATCATGGGTTTACAGTGGGGTGGTTCTCGGCGGCAGAGTCTTAAGACTATCTGACTTCTTCAATCAAACGTTTCACTTCTCGAACGGACACTTTCCAATTTAATCGCGACTCATATTCATGATACGCAGACAGTGCAAGCTCATTATACGCCGCTCTATTTTGCATTAAGCCGACGATGTAATTAACGTAATCCATAACACTGGCATACAATCCAAATGTCATTCCATTCACATTATCTCTAACGACTGTGCCAATACCACCAATATAAGTCGTTAAACAAGGCACTCCAAATGCGTTTGCCTCGCAAAAAACAATGCCGTAGGCTTCAGCACGAGAAGGGACAAATAAAAAATGGGTTTCAGATAATAACTGACGAATGTGCTCCTTACCCTCTTGCTCATGCTTAGAAATAAAACCCAAGCAGGTGACATATGATGGAGAAGGCTCAGGCGGCATACAACCAACGATAGTCAGCTCCACAGCATGTCCCGCCTCGTGCAAAGTGCGCGCAACTGCTAATACCGTATCACCGCCTTTACGCTCCCACTCTTTACCAAGAAATAATAATTTTATTTTATCTTTTGAACGGCGATTAATAAGCTGACACACTTCCTCATAACTAGGATAGCTATCAATATTAGCGCCAAAAGGAACAACTTTGACGGCATCACGGTTTGCACCATAAAGCTCAATGGCGCTGCGTGCCGCCCAATCAGAAGAAAAAATAGCAAGCTTGCAGCGGGATAAACATTCTGCCGTCGCACGATTACCCTGTGCAAGAGAAATGGAAGTAGGTGCAGATGTGGGAGAATAAAATCCAGTCAACGCGGAATATAAAGCATCTGTCCATAATACAATAGGCTGCTTACAATCAAGATAGGCAATCGGATTAATCAATGGCGATACAACGGCATCCACCGACAAATGGTTTAATTGTTCCGCTACCTGCATAGAATAGGACTTTAAGACGGTTGGATTAAAACGCGGACTCTCGCGCTCACCAGCAATATATTTATTCCATAATTGTTTCACTTTGAAGAAAGGCGACAGCGTTTGCTTTAATGAACCAATGTAATCAACAGCAACCCCTTCTTGACTAAAGGCTTGCGACATATAGGTCGGCGTTCCTGACCAGGCATGAACATCACGCGCATCAAAAATAGTCGTATAAGCTATTCGCATGGCATATTTCCCGCATTTACATCATTCAAATCTTCAGGTGTACCTATGTTATGCCACTTACCTTGATAATACTCTCCTGTCACTTGCCCCTTTTCAATAGCAGGCAATAACAAGGAAGACAAACGAAAAATACCAGGCTCACACCCCTTAAATAAATCAGGATGCAATAAAGATATATTGCCAAAGGTCAGTGCAGGCTTAGCAGTCAAACTGATCTTTCCACCTTGCATACCAAAATCACCATTAGGATGATAAACAGGATTATCAACCATGACTAAATGCGCTAACCCTTGTAATTGCTTGGGCAGATTCTCTAGGGGGAAATCCGTCAGCACATCCCCGCTCAAGACAATAAAAGGCTCCTTGCCTAGCAATGGTAACGCTTGAAAAATGCCCCCACCCGTCTCCAACCTTTCTTGCTCTTCCGAATAATGCAAACTCACACCATAGCGGCTACCATCGCCTAATGCTGCTTTAATTTGCAGGCCTCGATAAGAAATATTAATCACAATGTCAGACACACCCGCACTCGCTAAACGCAAAATCGCATATTCAATTAAATATCGACCCTGCACTTTCAATAGCGGTTTAGGCGTATTCAACGTTAATTCACGCATACGCTCACCGCGTCCTGCGGCCAAAATCATTGCGCGCATGAAGCTAATCTCTCTAATAAAAGTGGTTTCACGACTTTAGCGTAGTAATGATGCAACTGTTTTAATTCAGGATAGGCTTTCGTCACATGCAAAATATAATTTAGTGTACGTGGCATGTGTTGCAGATATTGCGACTGGCCATCACGCACTTCTTTACGGGCAAAGGTAAACAGCGCTTTTAAATGGCGCTCTGCTCCCATCCAATCAAACCAACGCATAAACGTCTCATCACTTACATTCGTTAATTGGCCGTGTTGCTGCAACAATCGTAAATAAGTCAGCACCCACGTTTGGACATTCTTCTCCGGCCAGTCAATATAGCAATCTCGCAAAAGGGAGGCTAAATCGTAAGTGACAGGGCCGATGAAAGCATCTTGGAAATCTAGCAAGCCTACCGCCTGATTAGGCAGCACCATCAAATTAGCTGAATGAAAATCTCTATGCATAAATACTTGTGGCTGTGAGATGGCAGCGTCTATCAACAGATCATATTCCGCATCCAATAACGCTTCATTTTCAATGTCCGCTAAGCCTAGAAACTTACCCAAAAACCATTCTTTATGCCATGCCCATTCTCGAGACAACCATGTTTCATCAAACGCTGGCAACTCATAATCCCGGACATGACGGCAGTCTTGTAATACCGCCAATGCTTTTAATGCATTTGAATAAAGCGGCATCGCCTGTGATTTGTCTTGGGTGAGCGCTTTTAAAAAGGTGGTATCGCCGTAATCGCTTAATAACAAAAACCCGTGGTCAAGATCCGCCTGAATCACTTCGGGCGCATTTAAACCGATATCTCGCAAAGCATGCGCAATTTGTACAAAAGGACGACATTGTTCATGTGTTGGCGGCGCATCCATCACGACATAGGAATGACGGCCTATCTGTACACGAAAATAACGACGAAAACTCGCATCCCCTGTCATCGCTTCGATATTGTTGAACGATAATGAACAATTTTTTAGCCATTGCAACAAGGCTTCTTTACGCTCATCTTTTTTTACGTCTTTCGCGGATTCCATTACACCCACCTTTTCGCTACACTTGGCACTAATTTAAAGGACTATATTATGTCTACCAGTAAAAAATCAAAACTTTTTGGTTTAATGATGAGCATCTGTGCAGGATGGAGCGGTCACGCACTTGCAGAAGATTCATTAACCCGCACCAGCATAGCAGAACAGCTAGGCTGGGTAACGCATCCAGGCATGACCTGCGATGGTTATTATCTTGAACAACCATTTGTTTACCCCGTCGGCGTCGACAAAGAAAACTTTATTGAAATTACCGGCAACCAAGGCTTTATCTCCATGCAACAAAAAACCAGCTTGGAAGGTAAGGTAACCATCACTCGCTATGGTCAACAAATAACCTCCAATAAAGCCTTTCTATACCGAGATCCAACCACCTTTAAACTAACTAGTGCTGAAATGATAGGCGATGTGCATTTGCGCGAACCCAATACATTGGTGGTTGGTAAGCAAGGTCGCTACTACTTTGATACGAAAGCTAAATCTTTATTAGATATTTTATATCGCATGCAGGTAGGGACCAAGCAAAAGGCCGCAGAGACTGATATCACACCAGAACAGATGCAGTACGGGCACAAAATTAAAGGCTTAACTGCTTGGGGAACAGCAGAAGAATTTGCACAAACCAAACCCGAGATTTATGAACTAACCAAAGCCAGCTACACCACCTGCCCTCCTTTGACCTCTGTTTGGCAGGTAAAGGCTAGCCATATTTTATTAAACAAAGAAACGGGTCGCGGTTATGCCACGCATACGCGCATTTATGTCAAAGGCATCCCCGTTTTTTATGCACCGTATATCAATTTCCCCATTGATAGCCGTCGAAAATCGGGTCTTTTATGGCCAACAGCAGGTGTCTCTAATAAATTTGGTCCTTATGTGCTTGCTCCTTTTTATTGGAATATGGCTCCTAACTACGACATGACCATTACCCCCGGTCTACTCAGTAAGCGTGGTATTCAGCTGAATGATAAGTTCCGTTACTTAACAGAATCTAGTAATGGCTTTGCGAATGTGAGCGTTATCCCTGGCGATATGATGTTTTCTGAATACCAATCAGCGGTTAGAGATAATCCAGCGAATGCAGACCCTTATGTTGGCAATACCGCAAATATAACCACTGCTGAAATCAACCGATTGCTAGGTTCAAGCACAACAAGACGTGCACTGACCTGGCGAGATGAGTCTCGTTTTTCTGACAATTGGTCTAGCCATGTCGATGTCAACTATGCAAGTGACGATTACTACCTACAAGATTTTGGCAGCAGCTTAAATGAAATCACTCAGAATCAATTGCTGCAAGAAGGCGATCTTTACTATAAGTCTAAGCACATCAATTTCACCGGACGCATGCAGTCTTATCAAACAATGCATCCCGTGTCAGAATCACCGGTTGCTAACCAATATCGACGTTGGCCGCAACTCATTCTAAACGCAGACTATCCTGATCAACCACTCGGGTTAGAATATTTTATTAATAATGAAATTACGCACTTTGAAATTCTCAGCAATCCCGGTGTGGACATCCTCCAACCGGTAGGTAACCGATTAAATGTCCAGCCAGGTATCAGCCGCCCTGTTTATTTACCTTATTTTTTCATTAATCCGCGCGCTCAAATAGCATTAACGGATTACAATCTCCATCAAACAACCCCTAGCCAAACTCCGAACAATATTCATCGCGCGGTTCCTATTTTTGATTTAGCATCCGGGCTTTCCATGTATCGGGATTATCAATTATTCCATTTTTCTTTCCAGCAAACCTTAGAACCACAGGCTTATTACGCTTATATCCCTTATCGTAATCAATCAGCTATTCCTAATTTTGATACGACAGTAAACACGCTTACTTACGATCAATTATTTAACTACAACCGTTTTACAGGTATTGACCGTATTGGTGATACCAATCAATTGAGCTTAGGGATCACCACACGATTACTCGATAATGAAACAGGCTTGGAAAAAGCACGTTTTGGCGTGGGTGATATTATTTATTTTGCTAATCGTCGAGTGACCACTTGTAATGATCCCACGGTGTGTACTGACAACCCAGACAACCCAGCAAACCATCGACGCTTATCACCTATTTCTGCCGTCTTTGATTATCATTTAAATGACCATTGGACATTAGGCAGCAACGCCATTGTTAACCCCATTACCAAACAATTGGACAACGGCACGCTAACCTTCCATTTCCAACCAGAATCACAAAAAATCATCAATTTCAGCTATAGCTTCGTCAGAAATGGCAATTATTTTTCCGGTATTAACACCAATACCTCCAAAAATAATTTAAAACTAACTGATATATCAGCGGCTTGGCCGATTTTTCATGAATTTAGCGCTGTTGGCCGCGTCAGTGAAGACTGGAGCACCAATCGTTTCCAGAATCTTCTCTATGGCGTACAATATGACTCCTGTTGTTGGGCGATCCGCTTAGTGGGCGGCAGAGCATTCACCACTTTGATAAATGACGTACCACAGTACAATAACCAGGTTTACGTTCAGATCGCATTAAAAGGCTTGGGCAATATTGGCAGCGATCCAACAGCGATACTAAACAATGTTAACGGCTACAACTCACAATTCGGCCAGGAGCTGTAAAATGAAAAAAATACGACTACTCTATATCTGCTTAGGCAGTGCCTTATTGTCTGTTGGCAGTTATGCCAAAGGCACGGATCTTGATAAAATCGTGGCAACCGTCAACGATGATGTCATTACCACATCTGAATTAAAACATGCGCTGACTGCCGCTAATTTGCAGATAGCACAAGAACATGCTCCTGCCCCTGCAGAAAGCGCACTCAAAAAACAAGTGCTAGAGCAATTAATCAATAAAAAACTACAATTACAAATTGCAGAACTAACAGGTCTACACGTTAGCGAAGAAGAACTTGATAACACGGTTAATAAAATTGCCGAACAAAACAATGTCAGCGTAGACGAGCTTTATAAACGATTACAGCAAGAAGGCTTATCCTCTACTGATTACCGCAGTGAAATGCGCGATCAAATGACTATTCATCGTCTGCAACAGCAAGAAGTGGCTGGCAAAGTGAATGTCTCTTCACAAGAAATTGCGAGCTTCATTAAATCTAAAAGCTGGCAAACCAACAGTAATAAAGAATATCACTTAGAAGATATTTTGATTCCTATCTCTGATACGCCATCAACCGAAGAAATTACAGCGGCCAAAAAACGCGCTGATATGGTGATGACTGAACTGCATAGCGGCAAATCCTTTTCCGCGGTTGCTCAATCAGAATCTGGCGGCAGCAATGCATTACAAGGCGGTGATTTAGGCTGGCGCAAATTAGCAGAAATTCCTAGTGCGTTTGCAGATCAGATTACGCATATGCATGCTAAAGAAATAGCGGGTCCCATTCAAACCCCTAACGGTTTTCATATTATTTCGCTCAGTGCGGAAAGAAGTACCGGCAATCAAGCATCCCCTGATCGCCGCCAAGTAGAAGAATTGCTGCTGCAACGTAAATTTGAAGAAGCCGCTCAAAACTGGGTGTCTCGTTTACGTAGCCAGGCATTCATTTCTATCAAGCTATGATTTACCCTCCTCGTATTCTCATCACCCCGGGCGAGCCTGCAGGCATAGGCCCGGATGTAACGCTGGCATTAGCAGCGGACAGCTGGGAAGCAGAATTAGTTGTTGTTGCGGATCCTGAGTTATTGCAGCAGCGTGCAGCGCAATTAAATATGCCGCTGACACTCAAGGTCATTGACCTCGATAACAAACCCTCCTTACATCAACCAGGTACGCTGAACATTGTTCCTGTGTCGTTAAATAAGCCTGTTGTGGCAGGTCAACTAGACAAAGCTAATGCAGATTACGTGATACGCACGTTAACCACTGCTGCTAATCTCTGCCAAGCTAAAAAAGCATCGGCCATTGTAACTGCACCTGTTAATAAAGAAGTCATTAATGCCGCGGGCATTCCTTTCCCAGGCCATACCGAATTTTTCGCAGAACTAGCGCAAGTGCCTCATACCGTCATGTTATTTGTAACACCGACTATGAAAGTAGCGTTGGTCACGACGCATTTACCCCTGAAAAATGTACCTGCTGCGATTACCAAAGAATTATTACATTTAACGTTATCGACGTTGCGACAAGGTTTAAAACAGCAATTTCAATTAACTGACCCGAATATTTTCGTCTGTGGCTTAAACCCACATGCGGGAGAAGGTGGTTACTTAGGCCGCGAAGAAATTGAGATCATTACACCAGCATTAAATGAGTTGCGAGAAGCAGGTTATCGTCTTCATGGGCCGCTGCCGGCTGATACTATTTTTACACCTAAGTATTTAGCTGAGGCTGATGTGATTTTGAGTATGTATCATGATCAGGCATTGCCAGTGGTGAAGTCGTTAAGCTTTGGCCATTCGGTTAATGTGACACTGGGACTGCCTTATATTCGGACGTCTGTGGATCACGGAACTGCTTTGGATTTGGCAGGGACGGGGTTGGCGGAGGCGGATAGTTTAAAAGCGGCGCTTCGATTGGCGGTTCAACTTTCATAGTACTGTCATCCCCACAATACCACCGTGTCATTCCCGCGCAAGCGGGAACCCGTCCATAATTTTACACAAGTGTATATTCGGGGTAGGTTCCCGCCTGCGCGGGAATGACCCAGTGGTATTTCAGAAACGACCGTGCTGGGGCTTTTTCAACCAAGACGTGCCAGCGCTCGCCTTCTATTTAACACTTCTGATCGATCAGACATATCCTCTATCGGAAGAGGCGGAGCGGAAGGAGCGGCTTGAAACATAGAAGATGAGTGGTTGATTTTTTTTAAAGCGACTGTTTTTTTGTGAATTTCAGCATCATATATTTTTAATAATTCTTCAAAAGACAAATGTTCACTTTCAAGCTCGCTTGCCTTAGCTTTTTCACAGAGGTCTCTAAAAAGAGAAAAGTCATCGTTTAATTCATAATGAAAAAGCCGCGTTGCAAGTGCCGGCAGCTTGTCTTTTGCCTCTTCAAAACTTGGATATCGCAAAAGATCAGCTAAGAATTCAATAGGACTCGTGTTGTAAATAGCAGGAGTAGGCCACCAACTTAATATCTTGTTTTTATCTAGTAAACCCAATGCATCCATTTGAACAAGAATTTGACATTCGACTAAGGATAATCTTTTCAATAGGACGTCTGGAATAATATCGGGTATAAGGCCATGTCGATAAAAAACGGCAAGAATGTTGTCTGATCCATTGTCAAAATGAAATAACGTTTTTTGGTATTTCATCAAGGTTTTAAAAAATGAGATACTCAATAAACCAGCTGTTCGCATCCATTCTAGTTGCGTGTAATGTGAACTTAACAAAGAAATAAGCTTTTTAAGTTCTTTAGGTTTATTAGATTTAGGAAAATATGTGAAAAAATCATCTGGTGAGAAAACTAATCTATCCATTACCACCCATCCATTTAATCCTTTTAATGCTTGGTACCCTTTTATTAGATCAGAAGTAGGGCAAGATGGGTGTTGAATCAACATATCTACCGTGGCCGCGCATAACATGTCATTTGCAAATAGTTCATCAACACTAGGCAGAAAAGATGGAAACTGATCTGCTGCATTATGTGTTAGTCGATCCCAAATAAAATTATCTAATCTATGAATAGCCTGGAGTTTTTTCACGAGGGGTAATTTATCGGGGTAGTTTGCAAGAAATAGATATGCCTTGTCTGACAGATCTGACATCTCAGGATAATGTTTGACTGTGCTAGTGACAAGGCGCCATTGTTCATAAGCAGTGATGGGGTGTAAAAAAGTATTTAACCATCCATCGGTATTAAGTGCTTGTTCATTTCGTTGCATATACTTGCCTCCACACAGTCCTAGACTACCTATTCAAAACAGCCATTGTCAAACGTGTTATTGAAATTAACCTACCCTGCTCATCTTTAATCTCAATACTCCATACTTGCGTCGTTCGCCCAATATGAAATGGTTTAGTCGTTGCAATCACATACCCTTCTTTGATCGATCGAATATGATTGGTATTAATATCCAACCCCACACAATATTGTTTAGTAATATCGACGCAGCAATTAGCGGCAGTACTGCCGACTGTTTCTGCCAAGACGCAAGAGGCGCCGCCATGCATAATGCCGAGAGGTTGGCGGGTGCGTTCATTAACAGGCATTTTGGCGGCCATATAGTCATCACCTATCTCGGTAAATTCTATGCCCAGAAAATCACCCATGGTGTTCTCACTACGATTATTCAATGCCTCTATGTTTGCTTCAACCTGCCAAATCTTCATACTTCCCCCAAGACAATTTCATTAAAAGCGCCTACGATGATATGGGTATAATCTACCACAGGATGTTTGAATGAAAAAAATATTAATCACCTGCTTACTTTGGTTATGGATAGCCAATGTTTATGCAGGCGGGGGCATGACGCATATGCTCCTTGCGCAAGAAACCATTAAGCAACTATCCAGTGCGGAGCTACGCCATTTATTGCAAGATAATATGGATGCGTATTTAGTAGGTGCTTATTATCCAGACTCAGGTTACATCGCAGAAAATAGTTATGGGGAAGATTCGCATTGGGACCCGTTTATTCATGCGTTTGCTGATTATATTAAAGAAACCTACCCAGATCCCGCTATCCAACAACCTAAATTATTAGCTTTTTTATTTGGCTGCGCAGCACATCGCGTGTCTGATGAAATACTCCATCATGTTTTTTTTAATGTGATGAAGGATAAAGATTTTCACGGTGATTATGATAAGGCGCATCAATACGGTGATGTGGGTATTGATTTGTTAATTAACATTGAAAAAAACCAGTGGTTAACACATCCACATACTTGGTGGGTGCCTATCAATGATTTATTGGCTGTTTATCAACGCATGGGGTTAACCCAATATACGAAACAAGAAATTACTTGGGGAAATACGGTTATCTATTTGGCAGGGTATGGCGAACGCTTAATTTCACCGATTGTTTATCCTTATTTGAAATGGAAAATGCCGTGGACAGCTAAGCATTATGAAGATTGGGCGGAGAGCGGTTTGATTGCTAATGAACAGAAAGTGGCTGACTATCAAATGCGGTTGTGGCTGTATCTTAAAGGCCAAGGGGAGAAGCCGACCGGTATTACACGGCATTATACTGAGTCGACGGCTAATACCGCGGGTATTCAGTTTGCATTGAAGGCATTGAAACGGCATACCCTTAAGGTCGTCACGGTGGCTAATGGGGATGGCAGTATTGAGCTCGGGATAGTTAAGAATCGGGATGATCAGGCGCAGCAGATTGCTGAAGAGGTGGGTCGGGGGATGGATTAGAGTTGCGATGGTTTTCATAGCAAGTGGGTTGCCCTTCGAGACGGCGCTACGCGTCTCGAAGGGTGACCCGCTTGCTGTAGCTACTTTCGCTGTCTCGGAGAGCAACCCGCTTGCTATAGCTACTTTTACTACTCGAGGAACGATACCCACCCCTAACAGCCAATTGACCCAGACCCATAAAACTCGTAATCTTCTTAGCTCTATGATCACAGGCATCCGGGATGCGAAATGAAAAAAAAATTATTCTTATTTCTAGCATTATCTAGCTTCCAAGCCCTTGCAAACGCTGCTGATTTAATTGAAGTATTTAATCAAGCATTACTTTGTGACCCTATTTATCAACAAGCCATTTCTCAACGTCTCTCGACCCGAGAAGGCTTGCCAATTAGTATTGCGTCTTTATTGCCCAATGTGTATGTAACTTACAATCCAGCGATTAGTCGTTCTGGCTACTCTGGTTCCAATTATGATGCCGTTATTCCGATCGCCGGCACTCCTAGCTTCCTCCAGCCACGGAACGTAACAACCAGATCTTATACGTTAGCTTTGCAAGCCACCCAGACTGTTTTTAATTTTGCACAATCGGCGGGTGTCGCACAGTCGTTGGCAACTGCTAAAGGTGCTGATGCAACATTAAATGCGGCTTTGCAAAGTTTAATGACACGCGTAGAGAATGCTTATTTTGCCATCTTGAAAGATGAAGATAACTTAAGCTACACCAAAGCATCTAAACGCGCTTATGAAAAACAACTTGATCAAGTGAATCAGCAATATAAAGTTGGTTTAAAAACATTAACCGATGTTTATACCGCACAAGCATCTTATGACTCTGCTTACGCGACAGAAATTGCAGCACAAACAGCACTCACGAATGATAAAGAAAACTTACGTGTGATTACGGGTAAATATTATGAACAGCTACTACCACTTAGTGATGATTTCCCATTAGTCAGCCCGCAACCATTAAATGAAGAAGAATGGGTAAGACGCGCACAATTACAAAACTGGAATATTAGAACAGCTCAATACAATGTTGATAGCAACCGACAAATCATCAGACAACAATATGCTGGTCATTTGCCAATTGTCACCGCACAAGCTAGTGTTTCCCGTGCTTATACTGACAACTTAAATGGTTATCCTTCTTTTAATCTTCGTAATGGTCCTGGAACTGAAACAGATAAAACCTTTGGTTTTAATGTCACCATGCCATTATTTTCTGGCGGCAGCGTTGTTGCTCAAACAAATCAAGCTGTTTACAACTATCAAATTGCACAACAACAGTTAGAGCAGACCGCGCGCAATACAATTAACACAACACGTCAAAGTTATTTAAACGTGGTTGCTGGTATTAGCTTAGTTAAAGCCGATAAACAAGCCATTAAATCTGCGACTAGCTCATGGGAAGGATTGGAAGCAAGTTATCGCGTGGGTACAGAAACATTAGTTGATGTATTGAATCAACAACAACGTATTTTCCAAGCACAAACCACGTATGCGACTGATCGATATGCATTTATTAACAACATCTTCCTATTGAAGCAAGCAGCGGGCACATTGTGCTTCGATGATTTGCGTGGATTAAATGCTTGGCTGATCACTAACAAAAAAATAAGCCCCTCTAAATAAAATATCTAGGTAGCCCGGGGGAACCCGGGAGCCTTAACCCACCCTACCAAAAAATATGTTATGCTCTTTATTCCCGCAGGAAGCGAGAGCATACATCTTATGATTAAAGGCACCTTAATTGATCTCCTTATTTCATGGAAGAAAGAGCTCAACGCCCACTATCTTCCACCCAAAAAACTATTCGCACTAGCCGACACCTTACAAAAATGCCTGCTTAATGAAACTATTTTATTAAAAACGGACAAAGAATTAATTACTTTTGAAGAACTTAGCAGCTTCGGATCATTAGAATTAGCAACAACTGTTTGGAAACAATTAGTGGGTGATCCAAACACTTATATGTCTCAAGTGGCTCAACATTTATCACCACGCGAAAACTTTGATGTCAGTGATAATATATTACTGACTATGACTACCAGCGAACGCTGCGAACCCTATTTATTACATGACGAATCTATTCGTCATTCGCTTGCTTGCTCATCTAATTTTTTTCTAAATTACACGCAAATGATGGCTCACTGGGTAAACAAATTTGTTCCGCTGGGTTGCACACATAAACATCTAGCTTATTTAGTAAACACAAGATTTGTGACTGACTACGCAACGCTCTATCAAGCATTTACATTGGCGATAGATCTTTCTTTTTCACCACTATGCAAACTGTTGTTGCTCAGCGGCAATCCCCATGCAATTAATTATGCTTTAGTACATTTTAATGAATTAGATATTTATTCTGACTTAGAAATTCTTTCGTTAATTGCAAGATCTGGCAGTATCTCTGCCATCCTATATACCATTTCGAGATTTGAAATAACTGATATTGATCCTACGCTTTTATTACAATCTTCGTTTACAAATAATCCTCGTCTTTTTGAATTTTTACGTCATGTTTATAAATTACCTATCAGCACTACGGACAAAAAAGGGTGGAATTTAATTCATTATGCGGCTATGCAGGATAATTTAAAAAAATTAAACATTTTTAGACAAGAACACTGCCATATCAGATTGACAGATGCACATGAACATCCTATTCATATAGCGGCTCAAGCCGGTCACCTTCACATTATTACAGCGCTAGCGACTGATTCTCTTCTCTTAAGTAAAACCGCAAAAAACAAAAATATTTTGTTGCTAGCAGCAGCAAACGGCCACTTACATATCGTCAAACATTTGGCACAGCATAAATATTTTGAAGTGTTAAAAATGTCTACCGATATTGATGGAAGTAATTTACTCCATCATGCTTGCCAGAGTGGCAATTTAGAGTTAGTAAACTATGTCATTACTGAATTAGCATTTAATGTGACGACACCTAATCTTTACGGGAATAATGCATTTCATTTTGCAGCCAGAAATGGTCATTTAGAGATATTGACACTACTTGAAAATATAGAACCCACCGTCGTAACTGGCATTGATAGTGAAGGTCAAACAGCTTTGTTTTTTGGGATCGTTAGTGACCGAAAAGATATTATATTTTATTTAATCGCATTAGGCCTTGATGTTAACTCAACAAATAACCGAAGGAATACACCATTACACGTGGCCACTTTTTTTGGCAAAACGCAGGCCATCATGGCCTTATTAGAAAAAGATGCACGTCGAGATGCTGTCAATGATCTTCATCAAACACCACTGACATTTGCCTTAACACATAATGGCATTTCTCTAAAGACGAAAGAACAAATTCGACAGCTGATGAATTGAAAAAAGCAGAATCTAGTCTTCTGAGGCGGTTGGATTAGTTAACTGTTGGTATTTAGCTAACAATTGTTCTTCCGTTTCTGGATGTGCAGGATCTAAAATAATACATTCAACTGGGCAAACGGCAACACATTGCGGCTCAGGGAAGTGCCCCACACATTCTGTACATTTATTAGGATGAATTTCATAGATCGCTTCGCCCTGATAAATAGCTAAATTCGGGCAAACCGGTTCACAAACATCGCAGTTGATGCATTCATCAGTGATGATTAACGCCATTCACCACACCTCATTTTTTTAATTTTTTATTCAGTGCACTCACCACCAATGGTGGCACAAACATTTCAAAACGACCACCTAACGCTGCAATTTCTCTCACTAAACTGGAGGAAATATACATGTAATTTTCAGCAGGCATCAAGAACATACTCTCAATACTATCATTCATATGGCGGTTCATACTAGCTAACTGGAACTCATAGTCAAAATCGGTGACCGTGCGCAACCCTCGGAGCAGCACATTAGCGTTATGCTGTTTAGCAAAATCTAGCAGCAGACCGTCAAACCCTTTTATGGTCACATTAGACAAATGTGATAAAACACCGCTAGTTAATTCCACTCTTTCTTCTAATGAAAACATGGGCTTCTTGCTAGGGCTCTTGGCGACCGCAATAATGACATGATCAAAAATACGAGAAGCCCGTTCAACAACATCAATATGGCCTAGCGTGATAGGGTCAAAGGTGCCTGCATAAACGGCTATGTTCTTCATTTTGATTCCTTTTTACTAGTCAGCTGCTAGTTTATCAGATTAGAGATATTTGGGCTAACACTAGGTATAATAGACAATATAGATAACACATAACGAAGAGTCTTATATGTTTGAATTTAATTTCATTCGCAATGAAAAAGGCGAAGTCAGCCATATTGAAACACCCCTAAGCGGCAACGACTTGCTAATTAGCCCTAAATTAAATAAAGGGACAGGATTTAGCCGCGAAGAAAGGGAACATTTTGGCCTATTAGGTCTGCTGCCCACCCAAATCGAAACCCTAGATCAACAAACTGCTCGCATGTATAGCCAATACAATGAACATCGAAGCAATTTAGGCAAAAATATCTATCTCAATGTATTACATGATTATAATGAAACATTATTCTACAAATTAGCCAATCTGCATTTAGAAGAAATGCTGCCTATTATTTACACACCCACAGTGGGTGAAGCCGTACAACGCTTCAGCATGG
The DNA here is from genome assembly GCA_049294295.1 of Gammaproteobacteria bacterium. GTDB lineage: Bacteria > Pseudomonadota > Gammaproteobacteria > DSM-16500 > DSM-16500 > Aquicella. The sequence continues at coordinate 22,111 of JBAQCP010000059.1, forward strand.
AACATCGTAAAGCAAAAGGTCTATACATTAGTTATCCAGACCGCCATCGCATCGATGAAATGCTAGAAAATCGCGTACCACCAGAAGTTGATATTAGCGTTGTCACCGATGGTGAAGCCGTGCTCGGCATTGGCGACCAAGGAATAGGCGGGATCAACATCTCTAGCGCCAAGTTAATGGTTTATACCCTGTGTGGCGGCATCAATCCGCATCGCACCCTGCCCATCCAATTAGATGTTGGCACGAACAATCCTCATTTATTAAATGATCCTATGTATATCGGTTGGCGGCATGAGCGCATTACGGGCGCCGCTTACGATGAGTTTATCGACATGTTTGTTGAAGCCATTACCAAAAAATTCCCACACTTAATGCTGCACTGGGAAGATTTTGGGCGTGATAATGCGAGAAGCATCTTAAGCCGCTATCGCGACAAAATATGCACCTTCAATGGTGACATGCAAGGCACAGGCGTTGTTGCCCTGGCTTGTATATTAGCCAGCGTATTAGCCAGCGGCATTCCGCTGATTAAACATCGTATTGTCATTTTAGGCGCAGGAACCGCTGGTATTGGTATTGCCGATCAAATCTATGGCGCGTTACGCCAAGCAGGCTTAAGTGAAGAAGAGGCACGTGCTCGTTTTTGGCTGTTAGATAGGCCAGGGCTTTTAACTCAAAATGCATCCTTACAACCGTTCCAAGCAGTCTACAGTCGCAAGATCGATGAAATAGCTGGCTGGGAATTGCGTGACCCTAATTATGTTGGTCTTTATGATGTTGTTAAAAATGCCCAACCAACTATTCTCATTGGGTGCTCAACAGTGTCTGGTGCTTTCAATGAAGACGTTGTCAAACTAATGGCGTCTCAAGTTGAACGCCCTATCATTATGCCTTTATCTAATCCTAACTCTTTAGCAGAAGCCGATCCTGAAGATTTATATAAATGGACTGAAGGTAAAGCGATTGTGGCAACTGGCAGCCCCTTTCCTGACGTGCAATATGAAGGCAAATGGAATCGTATCGCGCAGTGCAATAATGCATTAGGTTTCCCAGGCATTGGTTTGGGTGTGATCGCATCAAAAGCCGCACATATCTCTGATCAAATGTTATGGGTAGCAACCGAAGCGCTCAGCAAATGCTCCCCTGTCTATCAAGATAAAATGGCACCTTTATTACCTAAACTATCCGAAGCCAAAATGGTTAGCTTTAATGTTGCGGTGGCCGTTGCTGAGCAAGCCAGAAAAGAAGGCTTAGCTCGCATTCCTATGCACGTTGATTTGAAAGAAGCGATACGTTTAGCTATGTGGGAACCGCGTTATTATCCCTACACAAAAATTTAAGGCTCATTTATGCAAGAACATTACCGCACATTGGAATTAATGCCTTGGGAATTACGCAGGACTAATGTGGTCACTGACGCCAATACGACATTAATGATTATTGATGACGCATCCGGATTAGATGATGGTAAGTTATTCACCGCGATGTTGAAAACGATTCCACTGAATCGAGAAGATATTTGCTTTACGACCATTTCAAATGAATTGCTAGATGAGCAAATTACTTTAATGAAACCACAACTCTTATTAGTTGTGGGCCTCCCCGCTGCACACCACTTATTAAAAACAAAAGCGTCTTTAGAGTCTATGCGAAATCAATTACATCATTATCATCAAGGTAATATGCCTTTGATCATTACTTATCATCCTAATGATTTACTGAAAAGCCCGATAGATAAGAAAAAAGCATTTTTGGATTTGCAATTTGTACGTAGGACGCTTGGGGAATAACTGAGCCACTACTGTCATTCCCGCGAAA
>JBAQCP010000060.1:0-10221 GCA_049294295.1 Gammaproteobacteria bacterium
AACAAACCCGGATTCCGCTGCGCTCCATCCAGGCTACACAACAGCACACACAACCCAGTTGTACCCACCCCCTCAATACTTTATATTGTAACGAAATTAAAAAATGAACGAGCATACCTTGCAAAACGATCACACTGAACACAAACTGCACCGCAAATTAAACGCTCGCATGCTAAATATGATCGCTATTGGTGGATCTGTGGGCACGGGTATCTTCTTAGCGAGTGGCGGCTCCATCGCCGCAGCGGGCCCTGGCGGCACGTTAGCTGCTTATTTAATCATCGGCTTAATGGTTTATTTCTTGATGACGAGCCTCGGTGAAATGGCGGCCTTTATGCCATCCACTGGCTCTTTCTACGTCTATGCTTCTCGTTTTGTTGACCCAGCACTAGGTTACGCGTTAGGTTGGAATTATTGGTACAACTGGGCGATCACGGTCGCTTCAGAAATTTCAGCAGCCTCTCTTTTAATGCATTTCTGGTTACCAAATAGCCCGCCCATTATTTGGAGCACCTTATTCCTAGGCATCTTTATTGCCTTCAATGCCATCTCTGCTCGCGGCTTTGGTGAAGCGGAATATTGGCTCTCATTGATCAAAGTAATGACTATCGTGGTCTTTATTATTGTCGGCACAGCGATGATCTTTGGTCTCACTACCCACCAACCCGTTGGGTTTAAAAACTGGACCATCGGGGATGCCCCTTTTCACGGCGGCACGTTAGCGATTTTTGGCGCCTTCATTGTGGCGGGTTTTTCCTTCCAAGGTACTGAGCTTATCGGTGTCGCTGCGGGTGAAAGTGAAGACCCAGGCAAAACAATTCCTAAAGCTATTAAGCAAGTATTCTGGCGAATTTTATTATTTTTTGTGCTTTCTATCGTCATTATTAGCACTCTCATCCCCTACACCTCACCAGAACTCCTTAGCGGCAATGTGAGCGTCAGCCCTTTCACCATTATCTTTGAAAAAATTGGCATCACGTTTGCAGCCTCGCTCATGAATGCTGTTATTTTAACCGCCGTCTTGTCCGCTGGTAATTCTGGCATGTATGCAGCAAGCCGTATGCTGTGGTACATGGCGAAAGCTGGCCACGCGCCTCGTATTTTTAGCAAGGTGAATCATCGCGGCATTCCAATATTTGCGTTACTAGCCACCATTTTAGTCGCTGGCGTGACCTTCTTATCTTCTTTATTTGGCAACGGCGCTGTTTATTTTTGGCTGTTGAATGCTTCTAGCCTATGCGGCTTTATTGCCTGGGCAGGTATTGCTATCTCGCATTACCGTTTTAGAAAAGCTTACATCAAGCAAGGCCGCGATTTGAAAGCACTGCCTTATGTGGCTAAGGGCTACCCATATGCCCCTCTCATTGCATTTGGCCTATGCGTCATTATTCTTGGCGGTCAAAATTATCAAGCTATTATGAGCACGCCTACCAACTGGACAGGTATTTTTATTTCCTACCTAGGACTGCCATTATTTTTATCACTATGGCTCGGCTATAAATTCTTGAGAAAAACCAAAGTCGTACCGCTTTCGGAATGCCAGTTCGACCATCAAGACTGACCCCCTCACCCCACCCCTTTATCCTCGCATGTTAAAATAGCTATACGAGGATAAAGGGGTGGAGCTATGGATCACGTACTCAGTTCAGCCTTCAAAAAAACAATGATATTCATTACATTAGCCGTTTTTAGCAGCTCAGCTAGTGCTGAATACTATTTATCTTATTACGATCAACCCATACAAAGAGCGACCACCTACTACTTTCCTTGTCCTTGCTGCCATTATCAAAAGCCTAAGGTTCACAAACACAAAGTGGTCGCAGTTAAACACAAATGCTATCACCCGGTTAAAAAACACCGGCGTCATGCCAAAACTGGGTTATATCAACCACCCCATTGGGTGAATGGACATTGGATCTCCGGAGCCTATTTAGGGGAAGGATTTAACGTCTACCCACGCAAGATTCGTAAGCATATGACACATGAAGAAAAAGTAAATTATGATGCAGATCTCACCACTGGGGATGATAACCCTTACCTAAATCCAGATATGGATATTGATTATTAAGCAGCCGTAATATTGCCTGGAGAGAGAGGTACAATGAGCCACATTAGGATGTAGGCTAGCAAAGCGCACCCGCCTAAAAAGAAGAACAGTACAAACAATAATCTCACGATTGACGAATCGATATTGAAATACTCCGCTAAGCCGCCACAAACGCCTGCAAACATGCGATCTTTACGGGAGCGATAGAGCTTTTTGGGAGGTTGCTTGATGATGTCTGTCATAGGTTTAATTCTAACATATATTTTGAGATTGTGTAGCGCCGGCTGTCTGCACACTATAAAAACGAACATTCCCTTGCACTACTTTCCAATCTATGTTACCAAAACACACCTTTTTAATTATGAAGTTAGGATGAACATGCAAACCACCTCGACGTCACGTTTTTATGTCTATAGCGTCTCTGCGATTGCAGCGCTTGCTGGCCTCTTGTTTGGCTTTGATACAGGGATTATTTCCGGCGCTTTGCTCTTTATTGAAAAAGATTTCATCATCTCTACCGAAATGAAAGAAATGATTGTCAGCAGTGTATTAGTGGGCGCCATGTTTGCCTCACTCTTTAGCGGCCGTCTGACCGACAAATTTGGACGCCGACGCGTCATGATTATTATCTCTACCCTTTTTGTGATTGGCACTTTGATTGCCTCTCTCACCAGCTCCATTAGCGGCATTCTCTTAGGACGTTTATTTATTGGCCTAGCTATTGGTATTGGTTCTTATACCGCCCCTCTTTATATCGCCGAAATTGCGCCGTTTGAATTACGCGGCGGCTTGGTTTCTTTAAACCAATTAGCCATCACCCTCGGCATTTTAAGCTCTTACATTATCAACTTCGCCTTTACTGGTATTGACGGCTCCTGGCGTTGGATGTTTGGCATTGGCTTATTACCAGCTATTTTACTCAGCATAGGCATGCTTTTTTTACCAGAAAGCCCTCGCTGGTTGGTAAAGCAAAACAGAAGAGAAGATGCCATTAAGATTCTAAAAAGATTACGCAATACGCAAAATGTTAAGCAAGAAGTGGATGAAATTGAAAACAGCTTGCAAGTAAAACAAGCGGGTTTTCGTGAAATTTTTGCACCGTGGATACGACCTGTTTTACTCTTAGGCGCAGGCTTAGGCTTTATTCAGCAAGTAACCGGCATTAATACCATCATTTACTATGCACCCACTATTTTCCAATTAGCAGGCTTTCCAGATGCCTCTAGCTCTATCTTGGCAACCGTCGGCATCGGCGTGGTCAATGTCTTAGCCACTATCTTTGCTATTATGTATTTAGACAAACTAGGCCGTCGTCCTTTGCTGCTAGCCGGTTTAATTGGCATGTGCGTTACATTGGCAGGCTTAAGCTTTGCTTTCCATTTTGGCTCTGATATGGGCTTATTACGCTGGGCAGCCTTGGCTTGCGTTTTCCTTTACATCATTTGTTTCGCCTTCAGCTTAGGTGCGATTTTATGGTTAGCTGTCTCTGAAATTTTCCCACTAGAAGTGCGGGCAACTGCGATGGGTGTTGCTGTATTTAGCTGCTGGTTATGGAATTTAGCAGTATCTGCTACGTTCTTATCCCTACTCAATGCATTCGGCCCTAGCCAAACTTTTTTAATTTACGCCGTGATGTGTGTTTTCAGCTACGTATTCTGTTATTACAAAATGCCAGAAACTCGTGGCGTCACCTTAGAACAAATTGAAAATAATATTCGCCAGCGTTTACCGCTCAGACAAATTGGTCAACCTGTTGAACCTAATAATGCACCCGGTGTACTCAGCAATGACTAAAAAAATTATTTCTTGGGATTTAGGTGCCACTAAATGTTTAGTAGGCTTAGTGGCCTTTAACGAAACGGAAAGCACCATCAGTTGTGACAAACAATTTTCAGTCAAACTACGCGAAGCAGAATCATTAGAAGATTTAGTCGAGCAACTAGAAGCAGGGTTAAGCTTTAAAATGGCAAACGCTGATGCGATTTGCATAGGCGCTGCAGGACAGTACGATGGCCAATCGTTACAGCTAGAAAATCCGTATCCTTATTCTATGCATTTTGCGCGATTAGCAAAGCTGCAAAAATGGCCGGCATTTGACGTCATTCATGATTACGCACCGATTGTGTGCGCAACGTTTACGTCTTACATGGATGATCCTCTGAATGTTAAGCGCTTAAATACCTGCGCATTGAGCACACACGGTCGACGCGTCGCGCTAGGCATAGGGACAGGATTAGGTGTTAAAGATGGCGTGTTGTTACCAGACGGCGATTTCTGGTTAGGCCGGAATGAAATGGGACATATAGGCATCACCTTGCCACCGCTAGCAGATCCGTATTATCAAGAACGACATGATGCCTTGGTTCGTCATTTACAAACGCAGCATTTGTTATCGCATCATCAAGCAATTACCTTTGAAAAGATTTTATCTGGGCAAGGGACAGTCAGGCTGTATGAACTTTTATACTCCAATGAAAAAGAAATGACGCCGGAAGAAGTGGGCAACAAAATGCGCGCAGGCACAGTGCCTGAATTGATGGATATGTTTGCCTGGTATCTCGGATTATTCGTTGGAACGGTACAGTTAAGTTTTATGCCTGAAGGTGGTGTTTGGATTACGGGTGGCGTTGCGCTTAATCACTTAGATGTGTTTGATAGGTCAGAATTCCATGCTGGCGTGCAAGCATCTCCTGCTTACCATGTGCAGCGTGAGTTATATCCGTTAGGCGTATTATGCAATCATGAACATGCGCTTGTGGGTGGTGGTTATTATGCGGTGAGAAGATTGCTAGAGTAGGTTGCTTTATTAGACCTCTTTCCAAACCTGTACTCGTCCCGCGCGAAGGCGCGGGATCCAGAAGTCTAATCAAACATGGGACATCCAATGAAAAACTACATCATCATTGCCGACGGTGAATTTCTCTCTACTGATTTCATCCTCAATGCTACAAAAAACAAAATCATTATCGCGCTCGATGGTGCAGCTGATCGTTTAGCAGATCTCAATATCAAACCTCATGTTATTCTAGGTGACTTTGATACCATCAATCCTATACCTTGGGGTATACAAAAAACATATTCAGAAATGGGTGAAGACGATCAACCCTATTTCAATCAAGACAACATTCATATCGTACCTGCTAAAAATCAACAATACACAGACCTACAAAAAGCGATTCATTACTGCAACCTGCATCAGGCAGCCAGCATCACTATCATCTGCGCGATGGGCGGTCGTTTAGATCATCATGAGGGCAATCTCAGAAGCTTGCGATCAGCCTATCGCCCCAATCGCTCTATTCTTTTGCATACGGAAAGAGAAACTATTCGTTTTGCTAGAGATGAAACGTTAACGTTCATAGGTCAGCCTGGGGATAAATGTGGAATTATGGCTTTTCCGGAAGGCTACTTTACATCGACAGGTTTAGCTTATGAAGGTGAGAGGTTTCCGCTTGTTTTTGGCGAATTAGAAAGCACATGTAATAGCTTTAAGGCATCTGACGTCGTCGTGACTGTTGAAGGGGATGTTTTACTTATTATGCCCAATCAAATGATTATTTAAATCTCCCCTTCCGCCGTCATTGCGAGCCACTACTGTCATTCCCGCGAAAGCGGGAACCCATTTCAAACATACAGCAGAAGTATCGTTATAAATAGATTCCCGCTTTCGCGGGAATGACAGTAGTGGCTCGCAATGACGGCAGTTACTCCATCCAGGCTACACCTACAAGTTTCCCTATACTCAGCAATGACATCCTATGCTAGGATAAATCCTCAATACTTTTCATGGATGAAAAAGCAGATGGAAGCCAAACTACAAATCATTTTTTACAGCATGTATGGCCATATTTTCAAAATAACTGAAGCCATCGCTGCTGGCGCACGCGAAGTTAGCGGTGTTAATGTTGAGGTTTTTCGTGTACCTGAATTAGTACCAGATGAGGTTTTAGAAAAAAGTGGCGCCAAAGCTGCCCAACAAGCCTTTGCTCATATCCCTGTCATTAAACCCGAACAAATGACCGATGCTGATGCCTATATCTTCGGCACTCCCACCCGATTTGGTAATATGTGCGGACAAATGCGCAACTACATCGATCAATTAGGTGGCTTGTGGGCAAAAAATACATTTGTAGGTCGTGTAGGCAGTGTATTCACCAGTACTGGCACGCAGCACGGCGGGCAAGAGACGACCATCACCAGCTTCCATACCAGCTTATTACATTTAGGGATGATCATTGTCGGCGTTCCTTATAGCGAAGCCGGGCTTACCAACATGCATGAAATCACTGGCGGCACACCTTATGGTGCTTCTACCCTTGCTGGTAGTGATGGTAAGCGCATGCCGTCTGCAAATGAATTAGCGATTGCTCGCTACCAAGGGAAACATGTTGCAGAAATTACAAAAGCACTTAAGCTTGGGAGAAGCAAATAATGTTTAAACAAATATTAGCTGGTTTATTCCTATTACTACCCCTTAGCATTGCAAATGCTGATAACGTACCAGACACTAACAAAAACCCGCCAAAAGGTACTGTTGCATTGACCTTTGATGATGGTCCCAATCCTACCTACACCCGAGAAGTGCTAGCTATTCTTAAAAAATATAATGTGAAAGCGACCTTCTTTGTTGTCGGTGCGAATGCTAAAAAATATCCTGAATTGATTAAAGAAATTCATGAACAAGGTCATGTGGTAGCAAGTCATTCTGAAACTCACCCAATGCTTACGAACATTTCAGAAACGCAGTTACAGAATGAAATTATTATGCCCGTTACCATCGTTAATAATATCATTGGCATTAAACCTAAATGCTTACGTTATCCATTTGGTGCATCTAACGAACATGTGCGTGCAGAAATTCGTGCTCATGGCATGATGCCTGTACCAATGGGGTTTAATTCATTTGATTATGATAGACCAGGCACTGAAAAAATTAGCAGCTGGGTGTTGAAAAATGCTTATTCTGGTCAGGTTATTTTGATGCACGATGGTTATGATAAACGTGAACAAACCGTTGCAGCGTTACCTGTGATTATTGAAGGGATACAGAAAAAAGGGTTAGGCTTTAGTACAATTTGTGGTTGATTAAATGTGGTCTGGATGGTGCTTCGCTGTCATACCCGCGAAGGCGGGTACCCATCCGTCATACAAAAAATAGTGTGGATATATATCAGCTAATGAGTTGTGTTAGGGATGGGTACCCGCCTTCGCGGGTATGACAGCAATTCTTCATTCAGCTACGCAATGACAGCAGCAAGCTCACTCTCCCATTCAACAACCCCATGAATCTTCTACCAATAACCTCCACTTATACTTTTAAGGTAAAATAATCGTATAAGAATAAAGGAGTGGTAGGCATGCGGAGCATAGCATTTGCTATTTTTTCTATTATTTGCTTTTTATTACTATCCCCTATTGCTTTAGCAGATGACTACTATGATGATTATTCTTTCAGCGAAAGTCCTGATTATTCTTATAGCGATTCTTATCGCGATGAATTCTCTGCCTTTCCTCAAGATGAGGCACCCGTCAGAAAAAAACATCGAAAAGCAAAAGTATCCATATCCGCAAGCATTTCACCTTTAGGTGAAAAAGCGATTATTGTGAATCCTAAAACACATTCTTGGGGCGCTTATGCCGCAAATGGAAAGTTAGTCCGCTCTGGCACCGCCACCTCCGGCGCTTATCGCTGTCCTGAAGACGATAGCTCCTGCAAAACAGCCGTTGGTCGTTTTAGAATTTATCGTATGGGTGATAGTGATTGTTACTCTACTCAATATCCCGTACCTGATGGCGGCGCCCCTATGCCGTATTGTATGTATTTTAATGGTGGTCAGGCGATACATGGATCTAATGCCGTTTACAGACAAAATGCGAGTCATGGGTGTGTGCGAGTTCAGCCTTGGGATGCAGAATGGTTGAGGTATAATTTTGTTGCTCAAGGGACGTTGGTAGTGATTAAGCCGTATTAACCTAATCTGACCTCAACGCCTCTATCGGATCTAACTTAGACGCCAAATAAGCTGGATAAAATCCAAAAAAAATACCGACTAAAACAGATACAGAAAATCCAGCAATAGGCGGCCATATAAATAAAGTAAACTCCCAGTGTTGAAAAAGAGCAATCACATAAGCGATTAAAATGCCAATCACCACACCTGCTATGCCACCGACTAACGAAAGCATAATCGCCTCCATCAAAAACAATGCGCTAATATCTGCACGTGTAGCACCCACCGCCAATCGAATGCCAATTTCACGACGTCGTTCAACCACAGAAACCAACATAATATTCATCACCCCAATGCCGCCGACCAACAATGAAATACTCCCTATCATCGCCAAGAAAACGGTCAAAATATCATTTTGTTTCTGCATCTTCGCAATCAGCTCTTTTGCACTGCGATAATTAATTTGCTTATTACTTAATAACGCACTGATGTATTGAGTCACATACATCTCAACAGTTGATATATTTGAAGTTGGCGATAAACGCAAAATAATATTATTAATCGCTGTATATTTACTTAGTAAAGTAGACGCCATTAATGGAATCATGATGGAGTTATCAATGTTGGCATAAACAAAACTATTTTCCGACCAGCTATCGGCAACACCCACAACAACAAACACATTTTTTCCGATTTGAATTTGCTGGCCAATAGGATTATTCGACGAGATGGTTTTCATCATTTCATAAATATCATGACCCACCACGCAAAAGGCTTCATATTTATCTGCCAATGAAATAAAGCGGCCTTGCTTTAATTGAACATGCACAATATCAGCAAAACTTTCTGTGACACCTAGCACACCGCCATTGAGCGGCACACCATTATAATAGGTTTGGTGAAATAGTTGCGTATAAGGGGCTACTCTTTCAATGCCTGAATTACCTTTGCTCATTTCTAATGCTTGTAGTGCAGAGAGCTTATCCGTACGACCTATACTTGCTTCCCCATCAGAAGAGACATCACTGATGGACACCGCCAATAAATTCGTACCTAGTGATTTAAATTGCTTCAAGGCTTCATGGGTAGCTAACTGCCCCCCTAACACCATCGCAACGACAGACGCCGTTCCAACCAATACACCTAACAAGGCTAAGATTGAACGCAACTTTGAAAAATAGAGGTTTTGCAGCCCCTCTTTGGCATGTTCTATATATTTCATAGCGGTATCATAGCGGGGGCTCAAAAGCCTGTCACGGCCTTTGGCCGCTTTTTGTTGTGCAAAAAAAGGCTGATATGATATACTTGCTCAAAAATGAGGCTATCACATGTTACGAAAAGATGAAGATATCGACAAAAAAGATTTGGGTTCGTTGAATTTACCCCAAGAAATCTTAACGCATGTGATTAGCTTTAAAGGAACATTTGGATTACAACGTACCAGTACATTTTTCTATAACCAACTGTCTGAAAAAAGACGTTTATATCGCTCAATGCATGAAAAAATTATCTCGACTTATCTTAACTCAAGCGTCTTTATAAGTACCCAGATTGATATTCTTACCTTACTACCCAGTCTAATTTTGCGGGCGATCCAACAAGAGTATGACATCAACACCATCGACCCTAAACACTATAATAAACGCCTAAATCATCTGGGTTTATTAGCTATGCTCATGTTTGAAGCCATCTATGCACTAGAAAAAAAATATTCCTATCAGTATGTAGTTTGTATAGATGAGATGGAGTCTCCCAATTCTCATGCATTCAGTTCCTATATTTCTAAAGAGCCTGTGTTTAACCTACTAACAGAAGCAGACTTATCAACTGCCCGCCAACGCCATGCAACAAATATGTATATCTTGAAAAATGATATTGACCTGTCAAAAGAAGATAACGGTAGTGCAACATTCTTTGATATTATGCAAGCCGTTCAGAAAAGCATGCATTACTTGAGCTTGAGCAGAGAAGAAAACAGCCCTAAAAAATCGTGGTTAGCTTTTTTCTGGCCTGGAAAAGAAGATCCTCACCATAACGAGAAGAAAACACTGAATCATTGCATTTTCCTTCTGACAACAGCTTTTTTTGCGCTCGAAAACGAAATCAATCAAACGCCTGTTAATGTCCTTAGATTAAGTCTTTTTTAGGGATTGCGGGTAGAGAGCGAGCTAAAGCTATTGCCGTCATTGCGCTCACCACTGTCATTCCCGCGCAGGCGGGAAT
>JBAQCP010000061.1:0-2581 GCA_049294295.1 Gammaproteobacteria bacterium
CTCCATCTATTACAGCTGTTCCTCCGATGGAGATCCCTCGCTACGCTTGGGATGACAGTGGTGATAGCTCGGGATGACAAAGGTGGCTCAGGATGACAGGGGTGGCGACTGTCAGATCGATTCGGAACTTCTACATATTAGATAATACTACCGCCTTCCCATCCCAATTTCCTCTGGGCGCGTTTTCTTCGCAATTCTATCCAAAATCCCATTTACAAATTTATACCCTTCAATAGAGCCAAACTTTTTCGTTAACTCTAACGCTTCATTAATAATGACACGATAAGGGACATCAGGTCGCTTCGTTAATTCATAGATGGCAATGCGTAATATAGATAGTTCAACAGGATCAATATCGCTCATGCTTCTATTCATGAATGGTTTTATTTCAGCATCCAGCTCAGTGACACTCGTTGGAATGGCATGGATTAATTCTTTGAAATATTCGAGATCTAATTTCTTTTCGATATGATAACGCAAGAATTCATTTTCGATTTCTATAATAGGGTGACCTGTTAATTGCCATTGATACATTGCTTGTACCGCGTAACGGCGTGCATTATGTCTAGCAGCTGGCTTAACAGAATTATTTTCCGGTGTTGGATTTTGGTTCGGTTCGTTTTGCATGTTTATTTAGTCTACTTATTTCTCTTTGAAATTCATCAATATCTTGAAAACAACGATATACAGAAGCAAATCTAATATAGGCTACCTGGTCTAGCTGGTGTAGCTCTTCCATGACCCACTCACCTATTTGTGGTGAGGGAACTTCACGCTCGCCTGATGTCATTGCTTTTCTAAGGATGCGGGCAAGCGCAGTTTCAACTTGTTCTACACTAACAGGGCGTTTTTCTAATGCCCTTAATATACCGGCGCGTAATTTATCTTCACTAAAAGGTACACGTCGACCATCTCTTTTAATGACTCTAGGCAAGGATAATTCTGCCGTTTCATAAGTGGTAAAGCGTTCTTTACAATCTGGACACTCGCGTCTACGCCGCGTTTGATTCCCTTCACGAATTAATCGCGAATCAATCACTTTGGTGTCGCTGGCATTGCAAAATGGACAGTACATGGCTTTGGATTCTACCAAAATCGTTCGTGACCAAAGTTTATCCGAAATGTGGTGGAAATAGAAGGAAATAATCAGGCCGCCCCACATACTTGTGCGGGGCGGTCCTCGCTTGTTTATATGCTGTGCAAAGCTACGCTTATGCTCGCACTTTGAATGTAGCTGTCATTCCCGCGCAGGCGGGAATCCATCCATAAATTTACACCAGCTGTATGTTTGGGATAGGTCCCCGCCTGCGCGAGAATGACAGTTTTTAAGCGAAAATGATGTTTAATAAGTGATAAATGACAACTTACTTACTTCTGTGCAACATTTTATCAGCTAATTCCCTCAAGCCTTGCGCTTTCTCACCTAAATAATCAATAGCTTGTAACCCTTCACTATACAAAGCCTGCACGCGGCTTTTCGCGTTAGCCAACCCTAAAACCGCCGGGTACGTCATTTTATTGTTAATCACATCAATATTTTGCGGTTTGCCCAATTGCTCACTTTCCACTTCAATATCCAAAATATCATCCTGAATCTGAAACGCTAAGCCTATGCACTCGCCGAAGGTTTTTAAGGCTTGTTGATGAACAACGCTATCATCATTTCCAGCTAAACGCCCTAATTCAACACAGGCGGATAATAAAGCACCCGTTTTCAAGCGATAAATTTCTAATAGCTGATCAGTCGTCAATTGCGAATGCTGCATTAACGTGATGTCCATTGCTTGTCCTGCCGCCATGCCAAATGGTCCACAGGCTTCGCTTAATACTTTTATCATGGCCACGCGCTTTTCAGCAGACAGGGGTGCCGGGTGGCCGCTTAAGATTTGCATCGATAGCGTGTGTAAGGCGTCGCCGGTTAAGACCGCCATGCCTTCATTATAGACAATATGGCAAGTGGGTTTGCCTCGACGTAAATCAGCATTATCCATACAAGGTAGATCATCATGGATTAATGAATACGTATGAATCAGTTCAACGGCCGTGGCTGGAATATCAAGATTAGCCAAAGGCGCGTCAAAAATGGCGCCTGTTGCATAGATAAGGGCAGGCCGCAATTGCTTGCCGCCATTAGATAGCGTGTAGGTTATCGCTTCTTTAAGAGCAAGTGATGGGGTGTTTTCTAGATAATGAGCAATGGTTTGCTCTATGCGTTTATTGATCATCGCGAGCGTTATCCGCGTCGTCATTGGCTTCATAGTCAGCCAAGGTTTCTTGGTTATTTTGTTGAATTAAAATTTGTACTTTTTGTTCGGCATTGCTCAAGATTTTCTGACAATGCTTGATGAGGGTGATGCCTCGTTCGAAATCAGTTAGAGAGGCCTCTAGGCTTTGCTCGCCGTGCTCCATTTTTTCTATGAGTTGGGTGATATCGGCTAATGATTCTTCTAGGCTGGGTAGTTTTGTTGATTTCTTGGTCACTGCATTCGCTCCTTTTTCGCTGCGAAAAAGGTAACGCAAAATGGTGGGGGATGCAATGTTGGTGATGGGTGGGGGATGCGAAGTAGCGAGTGGGTTGCCC
>JBAQCP010000062.1:0-3441 GCA_049294295.1 Gammaproteobacteria bacterium
CATTTATAACGATACTTCTGCTGTATGTTTGAAATGGATTCCCGCTTTCGCGGGAATGACAGTGGTGGCTCGCAATGACGGCAGCAGCCTCATCCAGGCTACACAATAAAATACAAAAAATCATTAAAAAACATATAGTTAAATGGGAGGGTGTTATTTTCCACATAAGCAGGTTAACATTAACCTCCTTTAATCTCTCAGAGCCCATCATGTTACAAACTTTTGCTACCAGTGAGTGGAACGAACATTTTCCAGAATCTTCTCAAAAACAAGCAATTACCAGCTTAGAAGACGGACAGATACTTTATTTCCCGCAATTAGCATTTACGTTAACGGCTGACGAAAAAGAATTTCTTAACCCCGATTACGCAGATCCCCACGCTAAAAATATTAGCTACAATGCCAAGCATAAAAAACTTTGGGGTGTGCAGCATTTAACGGATACCCAACACATTCAACTAAAAGGCATGTTAGATCGTTTTTCTAAACATGCGCACGGGTTATTAAAACAATTGTTACCTCGTTATGCTCAACAAGCAACGATTGCGCGTACTAGCTACCGCCCTGTGCAAGTTAGCAATCGCAAAACGTCTTATCGTAAAGATGATAAGCGATTACATGTCGATGCTTTTCCATCAGCACCTAATCAAGGTAAACGCATCTTGCGTGTTTTTTGTAATATCAATCCTGAGGGTCAAGAACGTATTTGGCGCGTAGGCGAACCATTTGAAAAAGTGGCTAAACGATTTTTACCGACTGTTAAAAAACCCATATTTGGTGCAGCGAGTTTATTACGTTTGTTGCGTATCACTAAAAGTTATCGCACCCCTTATGATCATTATATGCTGCAACTGCATAACAGCATGAAAGCGGATGATGCTTATCAACAACAAGCTGAACAACAAGAAATTCGCTTTCCAGCAGGGTCTACTTGGATTGTACAGACTGATGATGTTTCGCATGCAGCGATGCAAGGTCAGTTTATGTTGGAACAAACGTTTTATTTGCCGGTTGAAGCGATGCAAGATCAATCTAAGTCACCGCTTAGGGTGCTTGAGAGATTAATTGGGAAGAAATTAGTTTAGGCGGGCGGTCATAGTACGCGCCGCCGTCATTGCGAGCCACTACTGTTATTCCCGCGAAAGCGGGAAACCATTTCAAATATACTGCAGAAGTATCGTTATAAATGGATTCCCGCTTTCGCGGGAATAACAGTAGTGGTTCGCAATGTGGCAACAAAAGAGGTTTAGCATGAAAATAATTAAAATCGCCATACTCTTTCTTCTTATATGCTTTACCCAACTAACCCACGCCTCTCCCACCCAACAACTAGTCATCTTTGGCGATAGCCTATCTGACAACGGCAACTTTTATTCAGCCACATTTAAATTCGTCCCCAAACAACCTTACTATGCCGGACGTTTTTCTAATGGTCCTACCTGGGCAGAAGATGTCTCAGCTGCATTATCTAAAGATCACTCAACACTCTCCCTCAACATGGCTTATGGCGGCGCAACAGCAAAACCATCGCGTAATGATTTAGCATGGCAAGTCTCCGCTTTTTTAAATAAACACAATGTTGAAAACAAAGATGGTTGCTTATTTGTTATTTGGATAGGTAGTAATGATTACTTACCTGCTAAAGGAAATACCAATACCGAAACAAATGAAGTCATTGCCTCTATTAAAAAACAAGTCGATATATTAGTTGAGCACGGCGCCAAACATTTCTTAATCATTGGGTTACCTGATTTAGGCAAAACACCCTTAGCAAAATTAGTGGGTCTACGTTACCAAACAAAAATTCATGCACTCAGCGTGATGCATAATCAAAAATTATTAACAATGATGGCAGCTGAAAAAACAACACACCCGAATATTGATTTTATTTCATTTGATCCTAATCCGTTATTTGCAGAAGCAGTTCGTCATCCACAACTGTTTGGCATTAAAAACAGTCAGGATGCTTGCTTTGAAGGCGATACTTTTATGTATGCTGTTTTGTCGGATAAGTCCTATGGCAAAATTAATTTACCCATAAATCATGATGCGGTTATCGTATGCAAAAACCAAGATGAGCATTTATTTTGGGATCATGTGCATCCAACGCGTGTTGTGCATAAACGAATTGCAGAAGCAGTGCTTGCAAAAATGAAGGCTGGAAAAAGTAAGCCTAGATAGCTAGCTCATGCCATTGCGTAGTGTAGCCTGGATGAGCGCAGCGGAATCCAGGCTACACTATACTCGCCATAACGGCAAATGCCCATCTATCACATTGAATATTTTAGACTATTTATTATCCAACCCTTGTGCTACTTTAACGCATTGGGGAAACTGAGATGGCTGCTGGTCGAAATTACTTGTTTGCTTCCCCGACTACATGTTTATTGCATCGCCGCTACATCTGAAGCTGCCAGCAAACGATGCGGCTTTACCATACCATCAGACATAATTTCTCCTATCCCCAAGAAACGAGCATCTTCAGAAACTAATCTAACTAATGAGCTATCGCCAAACATATTGGTTCGTACCGGCTGGCCCATGCGAATATAAAAACTAGCATCGGTCGATAAAGTAATCACAGGGAATACTTGAACGGCGGATTCAACGTGTAACAGACAAGCGGCTAAACCATCAAAACCGGCTGTTTGCGCAATCGCTTCTAAAGCAGGCAAGGTGTACATGATGCCTTCACCGTAAGGCGATACCATGATGCGACGTAAACCAACGACATGTGCGCCACAACCTAATGCTTTACCAATTTCTTCTACCAATGTGCGAATGTAAGTGCCTTTGCTGCAATGCACACGGAAAGTCGCTTCATCGCCTTCCATCTTTTCAAATTCTAATTCGAAGATAGTAATACGACGGGATTTACGTTCAATTTCTATGCCTTGGCGGGCTAGTTCGTATAAAGGACGACCTGCTACTTTAATAGCAGAAAACATAGGAGGTACTTGATCAATTTCGCCTATGAATTGGGGGACAACAGCGGCTACATGTTCAGCAGTGATATGGTCAGCCGGCAAAATTTCAATGGGTGTTCCTTCAGCATCACCAGTTGTTGTTCGTATGCCAAATTTAGCAATGACGCGATAGGATTTATCTGCGTCTAATAAAAATTGAGAGAATTTGGTGGCTTCACCGAAGCATAATGGCAACATGCCGGTTGCAAGTGGATCGAGACTGCCGGTGTGACCTGCTTTTTTGGCATTGAATAGACGCTTTACGCGTTGTAAGGCACCGTTGGAGGTGATTTCTAGCGGTTTATCTAGTAGTAAAATGCCGTGGACTTGTCGACGCTCGCGCATTGCTGCCTCGTTTTTGTTTTAATTAGTTAATGGCAACTGCCGTCATTGCGAGCCACTACTGTCATTCCCGCGAAAGCGGGAATCCATTTATAACGATACTTCTGCAGTATGTTTGAAATGGGTTCCCGCT
>JBAQCP010000063.1:0-2197 GCA_049294295.1 Gammaproteobacteria bacterium
AGCGGGAACCCATTTCAAACATACAGCAGAAGTATCGTTATAAATGGATTCCCGCTTTCGCGGGAATGACAGTAGTGACTCGCAATGACAGCAATGGCGTCATCCGGGCTACATATTAATTATGCAGCCGCAAACCGTGGCGCTACTGGTTCATTCTGCTTAACAAAAATAGATAACAACTCATTCAACAATTCAGTCAGCGATTCAATCATCATGATAAAATCAGCATCAAACTTTTGTTGTTTCGTTTCCAACTCATCTTTAATTTCTGCAATATCATCGTCAGTATAACCAACACTTCTCATGGAAAAGTCTTCCGACAATACAAAGTTAATGCGATCTTGCCAGCACAAACCCATTTGCACGGCCTCACAGCCATCTTTGACTAATGTCTGGATGCTTTCAGCAAATAAATCCTGCTGCTGGCAGCGAATAATACGATGTTGTTCGTTAGGATCTTGTAAAACACAAGTACGTTCGATGGAGAAATTAGAAGGATAATCTTGTGTTTTCAACCATTGCGTCATGACAGCTGATGGTTTAACCACTTCAAAAGAACCAATCCCTTCACCAATCGCTTTTTTCAACATCATAATAAATGCTTCAATTTTTTTGGGGCTGGTGGTATTGATAATCAACCGATTATGACGGGTATCAATAAAACCATATAAACGATTAAACTTAGTAAATGCTTGCGTTAATAAGGTATGAATTAATTCATCTTTAAACGACAGCTTTTCTTTCTGCCTAACACGACGGCCTTCTGCCAATTCAATTTGTTTGATTTTATCTTTAAGATGTTTGGTCACAACACTACCAGGAAGAATTTTTTCTTCCGTCTGCAAACAGACCATAATACAACCATTGATCCCGCGGGTTAATGGCGCGCCTTCCTCATCCTCTATGGGAGACACCCACCCCATGCTAGAAGCCATAGAAGGCAAGCAGGGAGAAAATCTAAAGGGTTCTAGTTTTCCATTAAGAACAGAAGCTGATGAATTAACTGGGGTTGTTAATTGAAACAATTGGAACTGCTTAAACCACATACACTTTCCTTAAAGACAAACTGATTTTATATTCATAGAGCGAATTTACACAAATATACGTTTAAATACCACGTTGACTTTTTAGAATTATGGGGTTTTTTAGTAGGTAAATCCATTACAGATATTGAGCTTTTTTTAATCGCAAATATGGCATGCAGCGCGAATATCGCGCATAGCATACGCAGATATGAATGCTTGCACTGCGATTGTGTTTCTCGTCCTTTTTTAAAGCTCTCCTTAATCAAATCACTATTTAAATGTTATTTAGCAGATAAAAGCGTTGATTCTCTTCTGCTCCGATTCACATTATGACCTTGCAGTTATATGACTTTGGAGTTATACTAAGAAAATGGACTGTTTTGTTTGATGATGTATTTAATGAAGAATTTAGTGATCTTGACCATGAAGTTCAGGATCAATTATTAGCTCATGCTTTGCTTTTAGAGAAATTTGGCCTTCAATTGGGCAGGCCAACTGTTGACACCTTAAAGGGGTTCAAAGCACTCAAATATGAAAGAGTTACGATTTAAGGCTGACAATGGAGAATGGCGAGTTGCATTCGCCTTTGATCTTAAAAGGGCAGCAATTTTATTAGTTGCTGGTGATAAATCAGGTGTCGGTCAGTCGAGGTTCTACAAAGAATTAATTAGAAAAGCTGATAAAAGATTCAGTAAACATTTAGAGAAATCTAAATAGGAGGCATTATGACAACCAGCTTAAAATCCAAATTAAAAACCCTACCAGCATCACGCAAAGAAAAAATTAATACACGTGCTAAAGAACTTATTGATCAGGAACTAACTTTAAGAGACTTAAGAAAGGCATTATCGTTAACTCAAGTGGCGGTCAGCTCTAAGTTACATATAAAACAAGAAGCGGTTTCTCGTATGGAAAAACGCACAGATATTTTGATTTCAACTCTTAGGTCTTATATTAAATCTATGGGTGGTGAACTTGAGATTACCGCTAAATTTCCAAAAAGAGGCGCCATAAAGATTAAAGGATTTGAAGAAATTTCTCATAAAGGGAGTGTCAGCTCTAGTGTGTAAATAGCCATAAATCCAGTATCATTATTGGGTCTGAAAGAACCAATGAAGGTACTAACCAATAAGGATGAACCTATGGCTATTACAAATGATATTTTAGATGAA
>JBAQCP010000064.1:0-9137 GCA_049294295.1 Gammaproteobacteria bacterium
GGCGAAAAAGAATAGTTTTATCAATACCTGTTAAAGCCTGATTCCTCAGCAGAATGGAGCAAGCTGTTGCCTGGTGTGGGAGGTTGTTTTGTAGCGACTCAGCGCCCATATATGGCGCTGTAAACGACATGGATGTTGTGCTTGGAACGAAAAAACAACCTCCTACACCAGGTGACAGCTTGCAGGGAATACTAGATGCGGACTAGAACAAAAAGAAGATGAAGATAAGAAAGAGACATCTGCATCATAGAGCTGCTGCTCTAGATGGAGATCCCTCACTTTGTTCGGGATGACAGTGGGTAGCGCGAGACGAGATGAAAGTTTATATCTCGCAAAAAAAATTAATTTTTTAATGGATATTCCTTATTTAAAGCATCTGCCAAGGTGAGATATTTAAAGGTGTATCCTGCCTCTTGTATACGAGTAGGGATAACACGCTGCCCTTCCAATAATAAGCATTCACCCATTTCTCCAAATAAGGTTTTAATAACAAATGCGGGTGTTTTTAGTAGTAATGGGCGTTTAAGTGCCCGCGCTAATGCATGTGCAAATGCGCCTTGCTCGATTGGGTTGGGAGAGGTGACATTGAAAGCACCTGTCAGATTGGGCTGATTGATTAAAAATAAAATAGAGGCGATGACATCATCAATATGCACCCAGGAGATAATTTGTTTACCATCACCCAATACGCTGCCTAAACCAAAGCGGAAAGCTGGCTCAAGTTTTTTCAACATGCCTTCGTCTTTTTTTAAAACTACGCCAAATCTAGTAATGGTAACGGGCATGCCATAATTAATAGCGGGTGCTAGTGATTGCTCCCAAGCAATGCCAACTTCACTTAAAAAATCTTTTGGATGTTCAAAATCAATTGGGGTGTTTTCATCAAATGACGCTGCGCTATTTTTATCTTGAAGCCCATAAATGCCAACGGCATTAGCACAAATATAATGTGGCTTTAATTGTTGGCTAATTAGCCAGTTGATTAGTTTTTTATTTGTTTCGACACGTGAATCTATAATCTTCTTTTTGACAGCCTCGCTCCACCTAGATTGAGCGATGTTATAGCCGCATAAATTAACGACCACATTAAATCTTTCAGCATTCTGCTGACTAAGGCTTTCCCAAGTAATTTTGTTAATATCACTAGTAAATTTCTTTTTAAGTGTCGCCAAATCACGCCCCAATACAGTCACGGCATGCTTAGCTTGCAATGCTTTTACTAGTTCTATCCCAATAAATCCTGAAGCACCTGCGATAAGTATGTTCATTCATTCTCCTTAAGATAAAACTATCCTTCAAAAACTTATCATACAACACCCGTCCGCTGCCACTTTTAACCTAGCAAAACTTTTTACCAGCAAATAATATGTACATGAAATAAACACAAAAATAAAAAACAGTTGAATAACACTCACCCTACTAGTAAGATATCCGTCTACTCTTTGCCCTCTGCGTTTTCTCCATTAAATTCAATAACACCCATCCATTTTCAATTACTTAAAAATATAAGGTCTATATATCATGCTAAAAAACATAGCAGCACTACTAATTATTTCCAGCTCTATCGTATTAACAGGCTGTGCCAGCAACGCATCTAGTGAGCAAATGACCTATCAAGTCAGCCCATCCGCTAAACCCCAAAACACTAGATTAGCGGATAACATTGACGTCTCACAAGTGACTGGCGGGCATGAAACCAATCCACTGCTAGCTTCCAACATTAATGATGAGAACTTTCAAATTGCTTTAAAAGAATCCCTTAAAAAAGCTAGCCTATACAATAAAATTAATGATGGAAAATACCAGCTAAATGCTCACTTAGTTAAAGTAGATCGCCCTTTATTCGGCATCAACTTAAAAGTTATCTGCCAAGTTCATTACACATTGAAAGATAATAAATTAAGTAAAACTATTTATGATAAAGATGTGACTAGTGAATACACGGCCACCATACATGATTCTGCCATTGCGCTCACTCGTTTAAAAATGGCTAATGAAGGTGCTGCTAGGAATAACATTAAGCAGCTAATTGAAGACCTTTATAAACTGTCATAATGTAGCTTTGCACTGGGGTGGCCATTTGAGACACCCCATCAAGGCATTAGTTTAGGCTTAAACGTCATTAAATAAAATACGATAATTAGACTAATAAAGGCCGGCCAGCCCAAGTAAAACCAGTAATTAAAATAGCGAAAATAAATTGGCGGAAGCGCAACTTGCTCTTTTAATGCAACGCTTGCGAAATGTGACATTTTTATTTGTAGGTATACAACAATAAACCAGCAAAATGCTGCTACCAAATATCCCGCTATCGCGCCCCATATCCAGAATGATGACCACGAGTATCCCGCAAGATATACCATCGTCAGTCCAGTTAGCGGCTGAATGACAAAAAAGTTGGCAAGAAATGAGATAGATACAGTAGGTGCACAGCCATGCATGGATATGATTTCTCTTAAAGAATATTTGGCAGAACTTGAAGGATTTGATATAAAGTGGCGACAAAGTGAATGAAGATGAGAAAATGGTTAGCATGTATTGTGATAACCATCTTCAAATAATGTTAGCTAGGAAATATATGTTAACTGATAAGTGCCCGCAGATTTTGCCGTGATATCGCCCTGTTGCATAGAGAGTGTGACAACTTCATAAGACCAATTCACAACGCAAATCGCTTTTTCTCCTGCGCTGATATTAAAATCTTTCCCATGGCAATGCATAGAAATAGCTGATGCAGGCTTACCATCTGGTAGATTCGGTGCGACACTGACCGACAAAATTTGCTGATCAAATAAATCCATTTCGATAAAATCGATTGGCTGCTGCTGATTCAATGTCCATGAACCTTCGCGCATGGGTGCGGCCGCAAAAACACTAGTTGAAAATAACAAGATACTGCATAGAACAAATGCCTTTTTCATTTTATCTATAATCCTTAGTAGATGCATGAAAATAAAGTGTAATGGCTATACTATAATAGGCTCGCCTCAATAGCCAAGCTTTAAAAAGCCCAACAAAAACATCCTAACTGATGATTCAAGTGGTTATGCTTAACCAAAATACTATTATCAAACCGATCAAAAATATACTTCTTAATAATTGATTTTATCCTATCCCTTTGAGTTGGCGCCATTTGCAATTGTTTGAAAGGTTTTCATGGATTGGCTTTCAAGTATCATATATCTTGGCTGCGCCATTGGTCTGTAGTCTCTATCAGCAGGTTTCGCATCAATACTAAAAGCCATCTTATAACCTGCATTTGTTGCAGCTTGTTCTAAATAGTCATTATAAATACCGAAAGGCCACGCTAGCAGCGTCACATCAATCCCAAGTTTTTCGTTTAATGTCTTTTTGGAGAGTACTAACTCCTGCTCGACAAATTTAACATAGCTATCCGCAGATCGTCTTTTCTTTTCTTGCTTAAAATTAGGATGCCCTTCTGTATGGCCCTGTATATCGAACAAACCTGTTTGTTGTAATTCTTTTAATTCATCCCAGGTCATAGCATGCTTTCCGCTAGAAATAGTTCCGGGGTAAATAAATAATGTAACAGGAATCTTGTGTTTTTTTATAATCGGCAGCATGTAAGTATAAACAGATTGCCAGCCATCATCTGCCGTAATAACAATCGATTTTTTAGGTAATGATTCACGCTTTCCTTGTAAATAGGCGACTGCTTCTTTTAAAGGAATAATAGTAAAACCATTTTCTTCTAACCAATTCAATTGAGATTCAAAGATGTCTGGGCGCATATTCATACTGCCGGGAACCGTGGGATTAAAATTGTGATAACAAAGAATAGGTATTTGAACAGCTTTATCAGCTAAGGCTAATCCAGGAAAAAACATAAGAAATACTAGTAAAGAAGAATAGATAAGTTTCAACATATGCAATAGACTCTCCATGTTAATTGCGCTTATGATTAAATTGTATCATTCATTTAAAATGAAAACATCACATGTATCTTTTAGCAGGTAAACCCCACTCCATACGATCTAAATCATCGTCACTCGCAGGCTCAGATATACTCCACGTAACAGCCACAGGATTGATAACTTCGTTTAATGTGCGATTCCACAAAACCCGATTACCCTCAATATACATTTTTTTCTGATCAGACAGCAAAGAAAGCTTTTCAACATAAAATAATGGGAACAA
This sequence comes from Gammaproteobacteria bacterium, assembly GCA_049294295.1. Lineage (GTDB taxonomy): Bacteria > Pseudomonadota > Gammaproteobacteria > DSM-16500 > DSM-16500 > Aquicella. The sequence continues at coordinate 4,159 of JBAQCP010000064.1, forward strand.
CCCCGCAAGCGCCATTAACCCACAGACGAAGCTCCCTACCACATAAATAGCAGATCTAAATAAATCCCCATGCGCCATACGCATAAAATTATTAAAATTTTCACCTTCGAGACAAATCAACACCTCACTCAATATTGCTAATCCTAAAATGGCAGCACTTAAGATAATTCTTCCCGTATTTGCTAAAAAAGTATGTTTATACTCTCGCTCAATAGCATTGTAGCGTTTATTAAAGGCGACAAATTCAGTTAGTGCTTTCTTAGAACTACTCTCATTTAAGCGCATTCTATCCGTCATTTTTTTTGAAGAACTTGCAAGATAAAAAAAAGATTTGGAATCTAAAAATTTTTCTAAATGCTGAAAACATTCAGTTGGTAATAAATCAAATTTATCTGTATGTATGACATCATTTGATCGATCCAGTAGTGGCTCTTTCTCTCTTGCCTCTGCATTAGCCAACGCTTTTACAATCTTCCTTGAAGAAGCCATGCATTTACTCATCCGTAATTAAATGAAATATTTTTGCCAGCCAATAAATACCGGCTGGCAATCGAAAACCTCAACAAGCGCGGCCGCTATCCGGTGCATGCTGAGAGCCATCCGGCAAAATAGCACAACTAAGTGACTCAGCACTAGCCAACTGTTCTGGTGTAAGATTTGTACTAGCTAAATTAGTATCTGTCAAATCAGCGCCTGTTAACTTGGCGCCTTTAAAATTACTACTAGTAAAATTAGAGTTTATTAAACTAGCCCCTGTTAAATCAGCCCCCGAAAAATTACTGCCGGAAGCTTGTATATGAATATGGCTATACATTAATCTTGCGCCTGTGAAATTGGTCGTATAAAAATCCGCACAGAGAGTCGCCTTAACCAGTAGCGCATTGGTAAAGTCAGCACTTGAGTAATCACCCCAAGTAAGCTTCACTTCCGACAAATCACAACCAACACAGCTATGGGTTTTTTCAAATTTTTCAAGATCGGCGGGGATATAAGCTGCTGAGGCATAAACAGTGTTAAGGGACAAACCAAATGTTAAAGCAATTACTGAAGCGGTGAGCAATTTACTACGCATACAAATCCTTTAGGCATCATAACAAGAGGCATCATTTTAAGGACTTAGGCTTAGCTTGCAAGAGAAAATAATGATTTATTTTACTGCGCAACAACACTCTATCAACTATAATAACCTATCCCATTAGGACAACGACAAAATGACCATCTTTAAAAAACTCACCGCCCTTGAAAATGAAGCATCTGACTTTGGCTTTGCATGGGAAACGGCCGAACAAATCAGCTCACAAATTCAAAGTGAATTATCCGAAATCAAAGCACATTTTAAAGATCAAGACAAAACAAAATTACAAGAAGAGATAGGCGATCTATTACATGCCGCCTTTTCGCTATGCATATTTTGTGAACTTGATGCAGAAAAAACACTAGAAAATAGTGTGGCTAAGTTTGAACGTCGATTTCATTCTGTTAAACAATTGGCCGCCCAAGATGATTTACACAGCCTCAAAGGCAAAGATTTTAAAGAACTAATGCTATACTGGGGTCAAGCTAAAAAATTAGTTGGATAAATTTTGGAAAAGCGCGATGGATGATATTTTCTACTGGGTTTATATATTAGCCTGCGATAATGGTTCGTATTATACAGGCTATACGGTGGATCTAGCGAAACGTTACAAACTTCACCTAGAAGGGAAGGCTTGTAAATATACGCGCAGCTTCAAACCAATAGCACTTGCCCAATGCTGGAAAGTGATGGGGGAAAAGAAAATTGCGATGCAGGTTGAGCGTGATATTAAAAAACTATCGCGCGCTAATAAAGAAAAAATTATTGCTGAGCCGCTTGCGCTGACAATCGACCCACGCATTGTGCATGTACCCAACATTAAGTTCCAATAAAATGGCAGTTTTTCTACTCAAGTTTTAAAATATGTTTTTTGAAGTTCTTGTATCTCCAAACTCATTTGCAAAGCTAACTGCTTAGCTGATGTTTGAAAATATTCTTGCAATAACGACATAAGACCATTACCAACATCGTTTAATTTTTCATAAGTTCTGCCAGCCATTACTTTCAGATGAACATGCACAAATGCATGCCGAGCATCGCCATCACTAACGCAATAAACATCCCGCTCAAATGCCCTGCTTTTACACGCCGCCAAATCAGCTGGCAATGAATCCGTCAAAAAATGATTAATTTTTTTTAACAGCTTGGTCAAATCATCTTTTTCAATCACATTTGAACTATATTCAAGCACTAATTGCGGCATATGTTGGCCACCCTAATTGATGATAGCTCGCCTATCATATGGCTTGCCGTCTATATTGATAATGTTTAGTATGCTAACTAAATTCAGTGACTAAATATAGGATTGTTTCTATGCAAGCTCCCAACTTTTTACTTATTTCTGACCCCAGAATTTGGGCAATTCCTGTGCAGGAATGTCATGAAGGCATGATAGATGTGCGTGAGTTAAATCTCGAAATTAACAACAAACGATCCATGTACTATGACCGCTACACAGAAGTCCGCGAATCAGTCGCCATGAGATTAGCGCAAGCGATTGATTTTCTTCCTAATGGCTATACCATTTTGTTTTCTGAAGGCCATCGCCCCATAGACTTACAAGAGCAGATGTATAACGAATATTACGCAGAACTCGCGAGCGCTCATCCTGATTGGTCAGAAGAGACCCTATATCAGGAAACGACTATGTTTATTGCCTCACCGGAAGATGTACCACCACACTCAACCGGTGGCGCTATTGACCTGACACTGCTAGATGAAAATGGTATGGAACTAGATATGGGCTCCCCCCTTGATGAAGCGCCTAATAAAAATGAGCAGCGTAATTTTACATTTGCTCAAAATGTTTCGGATCAGGCAAAGGCTAATCGTAAAATTTTATTTGATGCAATGACGAAGGCTGGGTTTGTTAATTATCCAGCGGAGTGGTGGCATTGGTCTTATGGGGATAAATATTGGGCGCAACATGTTAAGAGTCCGCATGCTATTTATGGGTCTGTGGGTTAGAAAGTTGTGTAGCCCGGCAAAAGATTTGCCGGGCTACATTTATTCCATCCCCAACGCTCTTCGCCACTCAGCCGTCGGCTCAATCAATCTTCTTTCTTTCAAACTAAACAACCCAATTAAAAATTCCGCCGAACAACAAACCTCATCCTTTCTTATCATCTTCTGCACCAAAGTACCCACCTTACCATCATAAGATAGCATCTGCGTCTGGATATCAATCTCATCCCGCAATTTTAATTCTTTTATAAACGAAATTTTAATCTCTAGAATAGTTGGCCCCAAGCCAGTTTCTTTAATAGTCTTCATACCAAAACCACGCGCGGTAATTAAATCCCAACGAGCTTCTTCTAAAATAGACAAATAAGCCGCATTATTAACATGACCAAATGTATCTAAATGATGCTCTTTAATGAGAAAAGGATAAGAAAAAACCTCAGAATGCATAAACGCCCCCTTTGCTTTCAGTCACAAGAAAACTTATTTTACCAATGTCATGAGATCTTGCTAGACTTATACGAAACCAATTATGAAAGGACGCTCCATGAAAACACGACCAGTTTATATTGCCGGCGGTATCCGTACCCCCTTCGTTAAATCAATGACGACGTACAAGGATGTTTCTACCCAAGACTTAATGATTGCTTCTATTCAAGAGTTGGTCAAAAAAATGCATCTTGAAGGCCGGATTGTTGGGGACGTAGGCTTGGGGGCTGTGATGAATAGCTCTTTTAATTGGAATTTGGCACGAGAATGCGTACTAGGTTCTGCTTTAGATTTCCATACACCTGCTTTTACATTACAGCGTGCTTGCGGAACCAGTCTTGAAACAACCTTGCAGCTCGCCCTAAAAATTGCTAATTACCAAATTAATGATGGCATTGCTGCAGGTGTGGATACTAATAGCGACTTACCTATTATGTTTAAACGCAGCTTTTCTAATAAATTGTTAGCGTTAAACGGCGCTAAAACCTGGGGTGACCGATTTAAAATATTGAGCACGATGCGTTTCCGCGACTTAAAGCCACAGTTTCCTAGCGTTGTTGAACCACGCACTGGACTATCCATGGGCGAGCATACTGAAAAAATGGTGAAAGAATGGGAAATTGGCCGTGCAGCTCAAGATGAGCTTGCTTTGCTCAGCCATCAAAATGGCAATAAAGCCTATGATGAAGGTTTTTACGACGACTTAGTATTTGAATTTATGGGGATAAAGCGAGATGGCATTTTACGTGCTGACACCACCCTTGAAAAACTTGCCAAGTTAAAACCTGCATTTGATAAAACAGGAGCAGGAACATTAACGGCTGGTAATAGCACGCCTTTAACTGACGGCTCCTCAGCTGTTTATTTATTGACGGAAGAAATTGCAAAACAATATAACCACCCTATTTTAGCTAGATTTGTCGACGCACAAGTCGCAGCGGTTGATTTTGTGCATGGAGAAGGACTATTAATGGCTCCTACGATGGCCGTCAGTGAGTTACTAAAAAGGAATAACTTAACGCTGCAAGACTTTGATTTTTATGAAATTCATGAAGCATTTGAAGGCCAAGTGTTATGTACTTTGAAAGCATGGGAATCAGATGAATACTGCAAACGTATTTTAAAACGTGATATGGCGATGGGCTCAATTGATAGAAGTAAAATGAATATTAAAGGTGGCAGTGTTGCCCTAGGACACCCTTTTGCAGCAACTGGAACAAGGATAGTCGCAAGTCTTGCTAAAATGCTGCATCAAAAAGGAAGCGGTCGTGGATTAATTTCGATTTGCACTGCTGGTGGTATGGGTGTGGCAGCTATATTGGAAGCGATTTAAGTTAACGCGTAGCCTGGATGGAGCCTCTGCCGTCATTGCGAGCCACTACTGTCATTCCCGCGAAAGCGGGAATCCATTTCAAACATACAGCAAAAGTATCGTTATAAATGGGTTCCCGCT
>JBAQCP010000065.1:0-8884 GCA_049294295.1 Gammaproteobacteria bacterium
GAATCCGGGTTTGCCGATTTCACAAGCAAACCCGGATTCCGCTTCGCTCCATCCAGGCTACACTGCTAACAATATTTCTCTAACAATTCCCCCAACTGCTTTATAGAAATCGGTTTTACTGCCACCTCATCAACCCCTGCTTCAAGACAAGCCATTTTTTCCTTATCCCCCGTATACCCAGTCAAAGCAATAATAGGGAAAACATGCTGAGTCTTTTCCTGATGCTGGCGTATGTTTTTGATTAAATCGAACCCCGTCATATCTGAGAGTCCAATGTCCACAAAGGCAATATCATGCTGGCCTAATAAAGAAAGCGCTTCTTGACCGCAATGAGCAAGATCAATATCGCAATGAAGGTCGGTTAACATGCGTCTATGAATCAATTGAACGATTTTGTCGTCCTCAATTAATAATGTTTTTATCTTTTGTGTGCGAGGCGTTGTAGAGAGCGCTATTTCTTCCACTAATGCATTTGAATGATACGGTGGATGCTCGCAGGGCGCTATATTGAATTCACCAGTGATGGTAAACGTAGAGCCTTTTCCAACTTCGCTATCTACATAAATGTCACAATTTAATAGTTGCACCAATCGCTTCACAATAGCGAGACCTAATCCTGTGCCACTACGACTTGATTGCCGCACATAAGTATCTTCTAGTTGTTTAAACGGCTCAAATATAATCTCTCTTTTATCTGTTGGGATGCCAAGGCCTGTATCAGTTATTTTCATAGCTAAAGCTATTTTTTGATTGGGCAGTATTTCATGGTCTATCGTCACATTTACAAATCCAGCATCTGTAAATTTAATCGCATTATTAATAAGATTAATTAATATTTGACTGAATGATTTTCCATTGGTTAGCAGCAAGGGGAGATTGTGTTTAATCTGCTTGTTAAGTGCTAAGCCTTTTTTTCGTGCTAGTTCGTTTAATATGCTAAAAGCTTCTTGGGTTAATTCATGAAAATTGACTGGATGAAATTCAAGATCTATTTTATTAGTGTCTAATTTAGTGAAATCTAAGAGGTCATTAACTAGGCTATGTAAATAGCGTGCGCAATTATCTAAGTCATCAATAATATGTTTTTTGTTTGGCAGCATTTCAGGCTCAAGTTTGAGTATGTCAACGAGGCCAAGAATCCCGGTTAATGGTGTGCGCAGTTCATGATTAACAACAGCAAGAAATTGAGATTTTGCTTGGTTAGATGCTTCTGCACGTTCTTTGGCGGCTGTTAATTCATGCTCAATTTTTTTGCGTTCGGTAATATCCATGGATATACCCACAATACCAATGACTTCGCCTAGGGTGTTGTATAAAGGATGCTTCTGCGTGAAATAAATCGCTGGGTGACCATGTGCATCTAGTCCATGTTCTTCAAAACTCTCACCCTCAGAATTCATGCTCTTTTCATCTATTTCGGAAAGTGCTGTGGCGTATTCAGGGCCGATAATATCGTGATTGCGTTTTCCTATGATTTCTTCAGGTGTGGTAAAGCCTAGTAATTTGGCTAGATTATTATTAATACCTAAAAATGTTCCATTTTTTGCTTTCCAAAAAACATTGCCTGGCATCAAAGCGATAATTTTTCTTAAATGAAAATCTTCTTCAATATTGGCGTGGGTTGAGGCGAGAGCAGTTTTAACGAACGCTAATTCATTTTCGAGATCAGCTATTTTTGCTTTGTAAAATGATTCGTCAGTTTTCACTTTATTGTCCATCTATTTATCTTTTCCACCAACTTTTTCCATGTTGATAGATTTTTTTGCAGATATTAACTAACTATGTGAGCTATTTAAGCATAAGTGTAAGCTATTTACTTGTCTTTTCGTGATAGCATGTAGTAATAAGAAATAAAATTTTGTAATATGGCAGCCATAAAACGGGCAAGTGGCAGATAGATACCCAATAAAATGTAAAATAAATAAGTTTGAACTTGGGCTGAGGAAGAATATGAAATCTAGAGACACACATGAAGTGATACGGCCAAAAGCATTTGAGAAAGTGGATAAAACACTAAGTTGGTATAATAGCCAAAAAAATAATATATCCTCAGGCCATTTGCATTTACCGTTGTGTATTGGTTTTAAAGAGCCGAGTAAATTTGCAGCTAATTTTGATTTGGTTGTTCAAGCTCTTCGTGAAGAACAAAAGAAAAGAAATAGCGATAAAGGGTCTTTACAGTTTTCATTCACCGTTTATTTATACTGTAATCCAGATAATCCTGAAGGCGTGAAAAAGTGGAAACGTAAATTTGCTGCGGTTATAAGCCAGGTAAAACATCAAGTTGTTGATATTCTTGATTGGCGTCAAAAGCATAGCACGATTTGGGATGCGGCTGACAAAAAATGGGGTGAGATAAGCGCTGATTGGAAAGCAGCTACAGAAAATGAAAGACTGAAGCAATTTGGTGAAAAAGCCGATTTGTTATTAGCGCAAGATGCTAAAGATTACTTGAATCGCACCTGCCAGAATCCCCATGAAATCGACAGTAAAAGACCAGCGGCTTTGATTGTGCTGACTAGAGAAGTGATTGATGCTATTGCTTGGTGCAATACAGATCATCTAAATATTCTTTTACACGAAGGCAAGGTTTGTCGCTTATTGAGCCATGTTTTGCATAATTTAGAGTTGTTTGGTTATACATCGCAACTTGATTTAGTTTATCAAGACTTTCTGCTAAGTGCGGAGCTAAAAACATCATTATCTTTAGATCCTGTTCCCGTTGCTTCTTCGTCCTCTCCGTCCTCAGCGCCAATAGGCATTCCAAAATCTAGGACGGAGGTTCTTTTAGATAAGTTGTTTGATAAAGTTGTTGAGGAATCAGATCTTAAAGATGAAAAAGATGAACAACGACTAGTAAGATTAGCCAAATTTGCAAGAATTCTCGTTGATGAGCAGCGAGATAGCCACTCTAGTAGTCGTTCTAATAGTCGTTCCAGCAGTCGATCGGGTAGTATAAGCCCTATTCAATCTTTATCGCCTCCTGAGGAATCTGTTTCTTTGCTACAGCTGCCAATTTCTAAGCCGGGCCATGGCTCTCGGTTGTCACCTATTAGCATGGATAGCGGGTCTGGGTCTGGAGATGAGTTTAGTGCAGATTCTGTGAAGACGCATTGTACGATTGATAGTTCTGGCTCCTCACCCGAGAGTTCAAGTTCTAGTCCTATAGTAAAACAAGAAAATAATAAGGCTGTCAGTAAAGCACCACACTCTCAAGTGATGACTTCTTCCCCTTACATCTTATTTGGCGAGCCATCGCCAAAGCCAGCTGTTTTTTCATCAGCTCCAGCTAGTAGTCGATTAACTAAAAGTTTGCCTGATATTCCAAATTAAGTTTTTAATACCGCCAGATTATATCTGGCGGTGCTAGATTTAGCAGACTAACAATATTTACCTAACAATTCCCCTAACTTATCGATAGAAATTGGTTTCACTGCTACCTCATTTGCACCCGCTTCTATGCACGCTGATTTTTCTGTTTCTCCTGTATATCCTGTTAACGCAATAATCGGGAAAATATGCTGCGTCTTTTTTTGATGTTCCCGTATAGCTTTAATTAATTCAAATCCAGTCATATCGGAAAGGCCAATATCTACAAAGGCAATATCATGTTTGTCTAGTAAAGAAAGTGCTTCTTGACCGCAATGAGCAAGATCAATATCGCAATGAAGGTCTGTTAACATGCGTCTATGAATGAGTTGAACGATTCTGTCGTCTTCAACCAATAATGTTTTTATTTTTTGCATTCGAGGCTTAATCGCGGAAGGCGTTATTTCTTTTACTATAAGGTTTGAACAATCTTGGGGGGTAATTTCTGGCGTTGCAATATTGAATTTACCTGTGACGGTAAACGTAGAGCCTTTTCCAATGACGCTTTCTACGCGAATGTCACAATTAAGTAATTGTACTAATTGTTTGACGATAGCTAGGCCTAATCCTGTACCGCTGCGGCTAGATTGGCGTATATAGGTATCTTCTAATTGTTTGAATGGTTCGAATATAAGATCAATTTTATCTGCAGGGATGCCTTGTCCTGTATCAGTGACTTTAATCTCTAACATAATTTGTTGATCTGAAATGGTTTGACAGTTGATCGATAGGTTTATATATCCACTATCAGTAAATTTTATCGCGTTATTTATTAGATTGATCAAAATTTGATTGAATAGTTTTGGGTCAGTTTGTACTATTGGCAGATCTTTTTTGATATCCCGCTTGAGCTGCAGACCCTTATTTTTTGCCAACCCGCCTAAAATACTAAAAGCTTCATTAGATAGTAAATTAAAGTCGACTTGCTTTAATTCAACGTCAGCTTTATTGGCATCTAATTTGGTGAAATCTAGGATATCATTAACCAGGGTGAGTAAATATTGTGCGCAACTATCTAGGTCAGCAATAATATTTCTATTCTCTTGGTTCTCTACGTGGTGTTGCTTTAGAATTTCTACTAAACCAAGAATGCCGGTAAGCGGTGTGCGTAATTCATGATTCACAACAGCAAGAAATTGAGATTTCGCTAAATTAGAGGCTTCAGCTTTTTCTTTGGCTAATTTTAGTTCATTTTCTATTTTTTTTCGTTCAGTGATGTCCATTGATATGCCGACAAGGCCAATAACTTCACCTTTTTTATTATGTAACGGATGTCTCTGGGTGAAATAATTAGTAGGCTGCTGATGAATGTTTATACCAATTTCTTCAATAAATCGTCCTTCGGAGGCAAGCATGCATTCTTGATCAAGTTTATCTAATCCAATTGCATATTTTGGCTCCATGATATCGCTATTGGTTTTTCCAATAATATCGTCAGGGGATGATAAGTTTAAAATCTTAGCTATGTTATTGTTTACACCTAAATATTTTCCATTGTTGTCTTTCCAGAAAACATTTCCAGGCATTAATGTAAGAATATCTCGCAAAGAAATCTCATCATTTTTATCGGTAGGCATCTTCATTTTCCGGTGCTCTAGGTTGCGATTTTAATAAAATAGTATATTATTCAGTGCATTAAATCTGCTCTGCTCGAGTGCATTTTATTCATTATTCGCTTATGAATCTTGTAGTAAAAAAGCTATGAAATTTGTAGTATAATAACCATCTAAAAATCCAATTATAAAATAAAAGATAGTGCGTGGAGTGTAGAATACATGAATACAAGAATTTCTGCTGATTTAAGTCAGCTAGCAAAGATTGTGCAAAAACAAAAGGAAGTGAAATCTAATTTGACGGTAAGTATTATTATTCCTATTTGCGTAGGTTTTAATAAAAGTACCGATGAAAAAAGACAAGGCCATCTTCAAAATGTTATTACTGCATTAAATCAGCTAGGATATTCTTATCAAGTACGTCTATACAAAAGTCCTTCTAAAGAGGATGTCTCGCATTGGGAAAATTTAAATCGTGATGGTTTAAATGCATTAGAAGAAGGCAATACACTGTTTCATATTAAGAAATGGCGAAAGACAAATCTTGTAGCAAGAGAAAAGGCCAAGGAAGAATTAGAAGCTTTATTTATGGCATATCCCACTACTAAAGCTGAATTTGATAAAAAAATCATGGCTGATGCCGGCAGCTTTATTGGGAGAAAGAGCGTCTCTCCAGAGGTAAAAGCTCAGTTACTTGAAAATGCAAAAGAGTATATCTTTCAAGAAATAATAGACTGTTTAGCTGCTCTTACAAGTCCTGATAGTGATTCTCTAAATATTTTTCTTTATCCTGATGCTTTCTACAGTTCTATGCAGCTTATTCTAAAAGAAAATGCCCTAGCTTTAAATCGAATGCCAATAATTAGTTCAAATTATACTATTCCTAAGCAGGTTACCGCTGTTGCATCTTCTAGTGCTTCTTCTAAGCCGGTACCAATTGCATCATCCTCATCCGGCAGTTCCGGTAATAGTAGTGATGATGAGGCAGATTTTGTTGCAAAATTGAGTGTTCGACGTGTTCCTGCAGATTATGCTGCAGAATATATTCTCACTAAAAAAAGGCTGGAAGAGGGTCGACGTTCGGCATCTAGCAGTAGTAGTCCAACAGAAAATTCGTCAGTTGAACAGCAATTAAGTGGATCGAGTAGCAGAACTACTACACCTATTAGTAGTGGCGAAGGAAGTCCGGAAAGAGGCATAAACCCTGGATCTATTCAGCGTAATGGTTTGTTCGCTGTTCCATCAGTACGGGCACCTTTAAATGTAGCCACTTTTCCGTCAGCTAAAAGATAATAGTGTATGGGTGGATGCACACAGAGTAGTGCATTCACCTATTACTTTAAACCACCGGCTTCTTATACTGAAAAATTTTCACCACCTTCTGCACCCCAGACACCTGCCTTGCAATATCCACCGCAATATCAGCCTGCTGATGGTTCACTATTCCCATTAAATAAACCACACCGCTTTCGGTAATTACTTTGATGCTGCTAGATTTCAAATCATCAGTCGCCAGCATTTGGGTTTTAATTTTGGTGGTGATCCAGGAATCACTAGTACGGGTTAGGGAGGAGGTTGGGCCTTCAATGGTTAGTTGATTATAAACGCGATCAACATCAGGTACTGTTTTAGCTACCTCTTCCGCTACTTGTCTTGAGGCAGGGTTAGGGGTTTGGCCGGTTAAGAGTACAACGTGATTAAAGACGCTAACATCAACGTGACTATCTTGTAGTGTTGGTACTTTATGCAGTTTATTAGCCACTTTTGTCGCGATGCGGGTATCTTCAACGTTGTTAGAAATGGTGCGGTGGTCGTAAACGACAGCAATCGCAGCAGCGCCTGCTGCGGCACCCGCAACAAAAATGCATCCCTGTAAAGAAAGAGATAAACCAACAATAACCGCTATTTTTTTCATGTGACTTCTCCGTGACCAAATAAACGATAGTCGATAATGTCGCAAATGCAATGAATAATGAGTAAATGAGTTTCTTGAACGCGTGCAGTATCGTACGCAGGGACACGAATCTCAATGTCTTTTTCATATAAATGATCAACAATTTTACCACCATCGAAGCCTGTTAGCGCAATGACGCCCATGTTTTTATCATGGGCGGCTTTAATGGCGTTGACGATGTTGGGTGAGTTGCCGCTGGTGGAAAGTGCTAATAATAAGTCACCTGGTTGTCCCAGGGTGCGAACCTGCTTGGCGTACACATCACTGAAGTGATAGTCATTGGCTATGCTGGTAATCGTTGATGTATCGGCGGTTAACGTGATGGCCGGTAAGCCAGGGCGTTCTTGCTTAAAGCGGTTGAGCATTTGGGAGCTGAAATGCATCGCTTGGATAGCTGAGCCACCATTGCCGCAACTTAATATTTTATGCCCTTCTAAAAGGGTTTGTACAATTTCTTCGCTGGCTTCAGCGATAATATTAATAATAGAGTCAGCAGTATGAATATTCGTTTGAATATTGTCTGAAAAATTTGTCCGAATTCGTTCTATTAAATCGTTCATGTTAATTCTCCGCTAAAAACGCGTTTTTAATCCATTCAAGCTGCAATTTGCCGTTAGAGGGCTGTATTGCAATGACATCAAAGCGGCTAGGAACGCTATATAGCCAATTTTTCTTTTGTAAAAAATGAGTGGCTGCTCTTATAATTTTTTTCATTTTGCTGGGGGTGATGCTTTCTAGGGCATTGCCGTATTCGATGCGAGCGCGGCTTCTAACCTCGACAAAAACAATATGATTACCGTCTCGCATGATTAAGTCAATCTCGCCTTGATAGCATTGGTAATTTGCTTGGATCAGGGTGAGGCCTTTGGTTTCTAGATAGCGTTGGGCTTGCTTCTCGGCTTGTTGGCCGGTGGTGTGTCTTTCGTAGGTCATGGTGGATTCCTGTTTATTTTCTGGATCCCGCGCCTGCGCGCGGGACGACGAGAGGGTGGGGAAAGAGGTGCACAAGGAGACGCGCAACGATAATGTTCCCTAGGGGGCACGTAATGATAATGTTCACAGGGGAATGCAGTTATGTTAAATTTTGATTTAAGTTCCTAAGCAGAAAATCAATCAAAGAGGCGTCAACATGCAAGAAGCGCAAATCGGAACACTTTATGTGGTAGCAACGCCTATTGGGAATTTAAAAGATATTACCTTTAGGGCGATTGAGGTGTTGAAAAGTGTAGACAGAATTGCGGCGGAAGATACACGGCATGCAGGGCCGTTATTAAAGCATTTTTCTATTAACAAGCCTAGTCTCTCTATGCATGAATTTAATGAGCGTGAGCGCTTGAGTATTGTGATTGATTATCTGGAAGCCGGTGAGAATGTTGCGTTGATCAGCGATGCGGGCACACCGCTTATCAGTGATCCGGGCTTTCATTTGGTGCGTGAGGCGAAAGCTCGCGGTATTCGGGTAGTGCCGATACCTGGAGCATGTGCTGCTATTGCGGCGCTTAGTTCGGGTGGGCTGCCAACAGATAGGTTTGTATTCGAAGGATTTCTGCCGGCTAAAGCCGAAGCTCGTCGTAATCGTTTAAAAGCTTTATTACATGAAACGCGCACGATTATTTTTTATGAAGCACCGCATCGCTTGTTAGCGACCTTGCAAGATATGGCACATGTTTACGGTGAAGATAGAAGTGCTGTTGTTGCTCGAGAAATGACTAAATTGTATGAGTCTATTCTCACCAATCCTCTTGCTGAATTAGTCGAGTTTTATACAGAGAATGAAAGTAAGCAGAAGGGCGAGATAGTTATCCTGCTCGAAGGGGTAGACGAAGAGCAGAGTGAGAGTAAAGAGGTAATACCTGAAGAAGTGTTGAATGTGTTATTAGAAGAATTACCCGTTAAGCAGGCTGTGGCGCTGGCTAGTAAGATTACTGGAGAGCGGAAGAATGTGCTGTATGACTTGGCGTTGGAGAAGAAGGGTAGTCATTAGTTGCTAGTGTAGCCTGGATGCAGC
>JBAQCP010000066.1:0-20449 GCA_049294295.1 Gammaproteobacteria bacterium
TCTCTAACGTTTCTTCAGAGGCGGGTTTGAGATAGATTCCCGCTTTCGCGGGAATGACAGTGCTGTGTACGGGAATGACAGTGGTGGCTCGCAATGACAGCACCAAAGTACCAAAAATCAATATACATTTAGACTCATGAGAAAACATGCATGAAACAAACTAAACACGACTTCACCATAGCAGACCTAACCAAAGACCTAGACGTCACCATCAAAGGCGACCCTAACTGTCGCATTACCGGCATTTCCCCCATTCAGCAATCAACCCCGGGACATGTTACTTTTTTGACCAATGCCCTATACAAAAAGCATTTACTTAATACCGAAGCGGCGGCCGTTATCTTATCCCCCGCAGAAGCCGAAGATTGCCCAGTAAACGCCATTATCAGCTCCAACCCCTACTACACGTATTCTCAAATAGCTCGTTTCTTTGAAGCTAAAATAACACGCCCAGCCGGAATTCATCCCTCAGCGGTGATTGGTGATAATACCCAAATCGCAGAAACCGCAAGCATAGGCGCCAATTGTGTCATTGGTAACCATGTCACCATTAAAGAAAACGCTATTATTGGTGCAGGCACAACCATTGGTGATTTTTCCACCATAGACGAACAAGCAGAACTAGATGCCCATGTGACTATTTACCACCACGTCAGTATCGGTCAGCGCTCCCGCATCATGAGTGGCGCGGTGATAGGCGGTGATGGCTTTGGCTTCGCCAATCAAAAAGGCGCTTGGTACAAAGTTCCGCAGCTAGGTGGCGTGACGATAGGCAATGATGTCGATATCGGTGCTAACACCACCATCGATAGAGGCGCTTTAGAAGATACGATTATTGAAGATGGCGTCAAATTAGATAACCTAATCCAAGTAGGCCACAATGTTAAAATTGGTGCGCATACTATCATTGCTGGCTGCGTTGCCATTGCTGGCAGTTCAGTCATCGGTAAGCATTGCATGATAGGTGGTGCGACTTGTATCGCCGGTCACCTCACTATCGCTGACAAAGTCATCGTAACTGGCATGACCGCCGTTTCCAAATCCATTACTAACCCCGGTATTTATTCTTCCGGCGTAGTAGGTGCGGTTCCCAATGACGAATTCCGTAAAAATAACGCTAGGTTTCATCGCTTAGGTAATTTGATGGATAAAGTGAAAACCTTAGAAGCCACTATCAAAGAGTTAACAGAGAGAAGCAAATCATGAATTACGTGATGGACATCCATGAAGTTTTAGAATATTTACCGCATCGTTATCCTTTCTTGCTCATTGATAGAGTAATCGAAATGGAATTAGGTAAATCATTAGTGGCAATTAAAAATGTCACCATGAACGAACCATTTTTTAACGGCCATTTCCCTGGCCGCCCAGTGATGCCCGGTGTTTTAATGTTAGAAGCAATGGCACAAGCAGGTGGCATCCTAGCGTATAAAACGACTAATACCAAACCTAGCGACGGCGTTCTTTTATATTTTGCGGGTATTGATAATGCTCGTTTTCGTCGAGTCGTTGAGCCTGGCGATCAATTACGTCTAGAAGTAAAAGTGTTACGTGCTAAGCGTGACATTTGGAAATTAGAAGGTTTTGCATATGTAGGCGATGAATTGGCTTGTTCTGCAGAATTTCTTAGCGCTTCCAAAAGTACATAATAGAGCAGAGGTCCGCTGTGATTCATGAAACCGCAATAATCGACCCATCAGCAAAAATTGCTGATAACGTTAGCATTGGCCCTTACTCCGTTATCGGAGCCGATGTAGAGATAGGCGAGGGTACATGGATAGGCCCACACGTTGTTATTCAAGGTCCAACAGTGATTGGGCGGGATAATAAAATTTTCCAATTTTCATCAGTTGGTGAAATGCCTCAAGATTTAAAATTCTTTGGTGAGAAGACCCGTTTAGAAATCGGTGATCGAAATTCCATTCGTGAATTTTGTACGATTCATCGTGGTACAGGACATGATAATGCGTTAACCAAAATTGGTAATGACAACTTATTCATGGCTTACGTTCATATTGCTCATGACTGCATAGTTGGCAACGGTAATATTTTTGCAAACAATGCCTCTCTTGCAGGCCATGTGAAAGTAGCAGATAACGTAACATTTGGTGGTTTCTCGGGCGTGTTCCAATTTTGTCACGTTGGTTCTCATAGTTTTATCGCAACAAATTCTGTTGTCATTAAAGACGTGCCACCCTATGTCAAAGTATCAGGTCACTATGCCAAGCCATATGGTTTAAATACCGTTGGCTTGCAACGTAAAGGTTTTTCTAGTGACACCATGCTTGAACTAAAGCGTGCCTACAAAGTGATATACCGTAATGGTTTAACCGTAGAACAAGCGGTTGTCGAATTACAAAAAATGAATACACCAGAAGTATTACAAATGATGCAATTCATTGCCGCATCTGAAGCCGGGATTGTCCGTTGAAAATAGCTATTTTAGCAGGTGAAGCATCCGGTGATTTGCTGGGTGCTAAACTAATCCAAGCATTGCGTCACGCTCATCCTGATTTAGAAGTTGAAGGCATGGGTGGTCTTGCCATGCAGGCTGAAGGTTTTAAGAGTTTATTTGATATTGAACGCTTGAACGTCATGGGATTTATTGAGCCCCTCAAACGCCTCCCCGATTTGCTTAGATTGCGCCGCGACTTATATCAGCATTTTATTGAAAACAAACCAGATGTCTTTATCGGCATCGATGCACCAGATTTTAACATTGGTTTAGAACTAAAGCTGCGCCAAGCGGGCATCAAAGTCGTGCATTACGTTAGTCCTAGCGTATGGGCATGGCGGCAAAATCGCATTCATAAAATAAAAAAAGCAGTCGATTTGATGCTTACCTTGCTGCCGTTTGAAGCCGCGTTTTATGAAAAACATGACGTTCCTGTTAAATATGTAGGACATCCTTTAGCAGAACAAATTCCATTAGAACCTGATAAATTAGCTGCTAGAAAAGCGTTACAACTAGATGAAAAGGCGACTTACATTGCCTTAATGCCAGGCAGCCGCAAGCAAGAAATTCGCTACATGGCCGAGCCATTTTTATTAGCCGCACAAAAGCTATGGATGCAAAAACCAAATTTGCGTTTTATTACATCGCAAGTGAATGAGCAGCGTTATCAAGAATTTTACGAAGCATTTCAACGATACACACCAGAATTGCCGCTACAGTTTTTTAAACGCCGTTCGCAAGAAGTATTAACAGCAGCTGATGCGGTCGTTGTGACATCAGGCACCGCCACTTTAGAGGCCATGCTATACAAACAGCCAATGGTTATCGCCTATCGAATGTCACGTTTCACTTATCAACTAGCAAAGCGTTTAGTGAAAACGCCGTACGCTGGTTTACCCAATTTATTAGCAAATGAATTGCTGGTTCCTGAATTAATTCAAGAGGCGGCAACACCCGAAGCAATTGCTGCTCATTTAAAAGATTATTTAGAACATCCTCAAAAGGTAAGTGAGTTAAAACAGCGTTTTATCGAACTGCATAAAATTTTGAAGATGCCTTCAGGAAAGATGGCCGCTGATGCCATCTTGGTATTGCTCGATAAAATATAATAGGAAAAGTACATGTTAAGTAGAAAGGAAGCATTGTTAATCGAAATAAAGAAGGAAGTAAAGGAAGGTAATAGGTTATATTTATCTGGACAAGATAGAGCTACCATTTCAGAAATAACACCAAATTTAATTGAAATTCTCCGAGCAAGTTCAATAACTAATCTTACAATCAGCCCAGCACCAGGAATAACAGATGAGTATAATGGGGATTTGGTGGATATGCAGGCTGCCAGTAACCATTTGCAGCCCCTCTCGTTAAATTTAAATAAACCCAGACATTTTGAAATCCACATCAATGATGCACCAGACTGCCACCATACCGTTTTGTTAGCGATAGATTTGCTTGAAGCAAATCTTCCTTGTATACAAGAAATTTGTATACATAATAAATGGCTATTTGATGAATCAGAATTAATGAGATTAGCTCTTGCTATTCAAAAAAATAGCACAATTAATACGTTGCGCATATTTAATGAGAATTTTTCACTTCTTCATTTACATCACGCATTAACAAATAATAAAAAAATACATATGTTATCTTGGGGCGTTCGACTCCCAGCTGATAGGTTTCCGTCTTTCAATTGCATTTTATTCGGAAGCAACATTAGATCTCTATTTATATCGCAAGGCGATTTACGTCTTATTGCAAGGATTTTGAATGGTAATAGTAGATTGCAACAGTTAGTTATTAGTAGTGGTGAATGGTATGGTGCCTCTCAAGAGGCGGGTGATTTTTTTGTATCTTTAACCCGTAATTCAACACTCAATTTTTTAAAAATAAATTTTAGTGGTCCTAGTGTAGAGAATTTCCAGGCATTTATTCAAGCCTTACAAAAAAATACAGGGTTAAGGCAATTAAGATTATTTAATGCGCCATTTTATCCCGAGGCTGAAAAGCAGCTATTACACATGGTAATTTTACATCCCAAGTTAAGCTGCAAATATTATTATGGTGGTAAACGAGATAAATCTTTTGTTAGTAGTATTGAATTGATTCAAGAAAAGCTAGGCTATTATTTGATTAAAGGGCACCTAGATATTGAGGATATAGAGAAAGTTTTACGTAGTTTGGAAGCATCAAAACTAGAAGCTCCTTCTGTTTTAGTGGGATATTTAAATGAAGCTGCCCGGTTATTTGAGGCGTTAAAATATTTTTCTGGTCAAATGGTATTAACTAGGGATGTGGTTGCAAGTTTTTTATTGCCTTTCAATTACTCGAAGTTGCAGGCGATCGCAGATTTGTCATTAGGTTTGCTCATTGCTATTAACCCCACTTTATTTGAAGAGTGGGAGCTAATGGAAAAGCATCAATTCATATTTAATAAATTAAAGAACGCTCATCCTGGCTCCATCGCCGAGCATTTTTTACATGCTGCATGGGGTTATCTCCAAACAAAGAGTGAATTGTTGACTGATTTAACTAATCTAAGAAATACGCATACGCTGATTTCATATGAGCAAATTAAGCTTATTGTTATTCATTTAATAAATAAATCGATGCCGAGAGGTGAGGAGTTTGAACAAAGACTTAATTTATTAAGCCTGTTAAATGAAAATTCTGGTTATAATTTATCATTTGTAAACTTTTTATGGCGTTCCCCAGAATTTTTAAATGCACTATATGAGCAATATCCTGGTATGGCTGTCCAGATAATAGAAGACTACCTATTGTTAAGCAGTCGTTCTGAAAAAATTGATGACATTGATTTAAGTGAGGTTTTAGATCGTGTTGAAAATCCCAAAGCTGTCTCAGAACGTTTACCTGAAAATATCCCTTCATGCTTTGTTAAAAATGCTGCACAGATATTAGTAGAAAATAAAGGAATACCCGAAGTGATTTTCGCAGAACCATCCTGTAAAGGTTTGTTGGGTATTTTACAAGAGCTACCAAGTGCACTAGAGTTGGTGCCTGAGCCTGAAGTTGCTGTCCCTGCTCCTGCTCCTATGCCACTACGAGCTGCAATAAATACAACTTCATTTTTTTCTCAGTCACTAAAAAAATGCATAGAAATTTCTCGCGCCACTTGCTCAATATTATAATGTAGCCCGGATGACGCGCAGCGACAGCCGGGGCTCTTTGGTTGCCCAAAAAATAGACCCTAATCATATCTTCTATAAACAAAACACCCCAAAAAGCAAATCATCCCAATTAACCCACTAACATACCACACCGCATCCCCACCAACATGCTGATACAAACCACCACCTAACGTCGGTCCAATAATAATACTAGCCGCAAACACAGACTGAAAAATTCCCAAATTCTGTCCTTTTTTCTTAATATCCCCTTGCTCATAACAAACAACCTGAGCTGTTGATATAAAAAGCATTTCCCCTGTAGTCCATATAACACAAGAAAGAGCAGCTAATAAAAAGACGAAAGAAAAATTAAGTAATAACATGCCTAGACCCATCAAAAGTGCACCGAACCCAACCACCAATATTTTGTTATGTTTTTTTATAAAATTACTAATCGGTGCTTGAAACACAACAATCAAAGCAGAGTCTAAAAGAAATAAAATACTAACTGCTTTTAAGCCAAGCTCAGGATACTTATTTTGAACGTAAAGTGGATAAGTAGTACTAAGCTGCGCAATGATCAAGCCAATTAAAAATAGGCATCCTAACATTAGATACACTATTTTTTTATTTTCTTTTCGTGATTCGATCTGCGAAGGGGCGACATTTTCTTGAGCCGCATTTTTTTCTACATGCGTCGAATCTTTTTTAGTTAATAAATAGCAACCAGAAAGAAATAATAAAACACTAGAAAAATAAAAAATATTCTCAAACCCGTATCCACCAAACACACCAATAATAATGCCAGATATCCCTAACCCTAAATTACCAAAAGCATACAAAACACTAACTGTTTTCAACCTTAACTCAGGTTGGTGCGAACACTTATCAAATAACCAAGTGTTATTAGCCGTTTTAAATCCATACGCAGCAAGACCTGAGAAAAATAAATTAATCATAAGAAAAGTAGGATTATGTAACTTGGCTAATAAGAAAAAAGTTAGGCTTTGTAATAAAACACTACCAATAGAAATAATCCGAGGCGATAACTGATCCGACAATCTGCCACCAAGAATTCCCCCTAATGTCATACCGATACCATATGCCGATATTAAGAACCCTGCAGTTGCCACACTGATATGTAACGTATTGATAAAATAAAGCGACATAAAAAAACAAACGCCAATAGAGATGGCATTAAAAAAACCTAGGATGATGCCTTGCCAGCAAGCAGTTGGTAGGCCGCTATAATTGGCTAAATAACGCTTGGCAGCAAGCTGTAAGTAGGTCATTGGGCTCTATTCACCCCGTGTGTGCTTTGTTTACCAATTGTAGAGTCAAATGAAGCTGGAGCTGCTTCATTTAGATCTTTTTTTGGAATACCCATCAACTTCAGTCTCTCTTCTAATCCTGTAGGAGTAATGATTACCATAAATTTAAGCGGGGTCTTGCTTATGGCCTTGATATGATGAGAGGATAATGGCGCAAGATAGGCAACATCATGTTTTTTGAAAGGTATTTCTTTTCCATCAATCGTCATAGTGCCCTCTCCATCTAAACAGATAAAGATTTCTTCATTTGTCTCATGTGAATGCTCGGGGACTTCACCACCTTGAGGTAGTTCATGTAAGAAAACTGTATGGCCTGTGGTGGGTATATTCCAAGGGCTTACTTTAATTGTAATGCAATTTCCTTGTACGCCAGGTTGCCAAAAAGATTGGCCATCTTCTGCATTTACAATGATACTTTTGTTGTTCATGTGTGATGTCCTTTAAGCTTAAATGAATTTCATAAGTTAACTGGTTGATTCAGATTGTATTAATAATTCGACATTTCTTAAGCCTTCTTTTAAGGAAACTTCTACGGTTCTTTTTTTGTGGATAGCGTCAATAAAATTTTCCAATTCACAAGCATATAGATTGCTAGGTGAGGAATATTCAGACGGCAAGTTATTGATATATAATTCCCCTTTGTCAGTTGAACTAACAAGGTTTAAGCCTTTTGCATGATTTTTTTCACCAAATACTTCAATTTGAAATGGAGTGTGAAATAGGATTGAGGTAAAGATGTTGGCGGTAGCGCCATATTCAAATTCTAGAGAAAGTATTGCGTTTTCATCATTGCCACCAAAATTTGTATTAGTTGTCATGCCTGTTATGTTTTTGACTTCACCACACTTCGATAGCATCAACCAACGTACAATATCTAGACAATGAGTTGTAAGGGTGGATTTTGACCACCACTTTGATGTTTCGTGAGAAGTTCTCCAGCTAGCTTCTTCAATAAACGTATGAGCCCAATTAATATTTATATGATGAATTTTTCCGAAGCCATCAGTATTAATTTTTTTGGCTAATAATCTGAGGCCGGGATGCCATCGTAAATGATAGCCAATAGCTACGACACATTTTGTTTTGCTTGCTATATCCTCTAATCTTTTCCCTTCAGAAATTTCGGTGCATACAGGTTTTTCAATTAATATGTGCTTTCCGTGTTCCAGTGCTTCACATGCATAGCGATAATGAAATTTATCTGGGGTGGTTATAATGATAGCGTGCAAATTTGGATCTTGAAGCATTTTTTTAAAATCGTCGTATACTGCAATTTTTTCAGGGGCATCATATTGATATTGATTTGCGAATTCTTGTGCATTAACAAGCTGTCTGCTGCATATGCTCCATAGTTTTAGCCCTTCAACAAGATGAATTGCATTTGCAAATCTTTTTGCTACTCGGCCAGGGCCGACAATGCCAATATTGATTGAATTTAAGGTCACAATTTTTTGCCTAAATAAAGATTGTTTATAAATTCTCAGCCCGTTGGGGTGTGGGTCGAGCGGTATGGTTTTTCTTATTATTCAATAAGTAATGCAATGCTGCATATTCAGGCTGTTGTTTTGTATTTGGGTGGATCATTGTATTATGCACTTATGGTAATATAATGTCCAGTCGCGGTCATTAAAAGGCTTTTTGAAATGAAAAATAAGCTTCCTGTTAGTCATTTATGATTATGGGATTAATTACAATATCCATCCAACCGAAATTAATCAGTAAAGGATATGATAATGAAAGTTTTTGCTGCAAGCATTCAAACAGAAACAAATACCTTTAGTCCTATTCCAACAAGTCATGAAATGTTTGAAGAAACATATAAAACTTTTCGCGGGCAAGATCCTGTGAATCCAAATTTCTGGGGCGCACCAATGGTAGAGTTTCAAAAACTTTCCGAATATTACGGCGACTCTTATATAGAAGGACTTTGCGTTGCAGCAGAACCTGCTGGCATAGTTCCCAAAGATGTTTATGTGAATTATCGTGATGAGATCCTAAATGATCTTCAGGCGCAGTTACCCGTCGACATGGTTTTATTAAACTTGCACGGTGCAATGGTAGCTGAAGACTTCGAAGACTGCGAAGGCGACATCATTGAGTCAGTGAGAAGAATAGTGGGTACTCATGTTCCAATAGGTGTTGAGCTTGATCTTCATACCCATTTAACAGAAAAAATGACAAGTAATTCTGATTTAATTGTTGCATTTAAATTATACCCTCATACTGATGTCTCTGAACGTGCAAAAGAACTTTATCAGCTGACACGTAAAATCGCTCTGAAAGAGCTTAAAGTACAGCATCATTATTATGATTGCCAAATGATAAACATATTTCCAACAGGATTTTCACCAATAAAAGAATTCACAGATTATATTTTTAATCTTGAGCGTGGCGATCCAAAAATTATTTCTATCTCTTTTATTCATGGCTTTATATGGGGTGATGTTTCTGATCTAGGTGCAAAAATATTGGTTTATACTGATGAAGCGCAAGACGCAGATGGTCAATATGCAAAAAACATTGCCACATATTTAGGAGAGAATCTTTATAAATTTCGGGAAGAAACCAGGCTTGATTTGATTTCACTTAATGATCTACAAACCATATTAAACCAAACAAAAAATGGCCCTTTAGTCATTGCAGATTTCTCTGATAATCCGGGGCTCGGCGGAATGGGTGATGCCACCTTTATCCTTCATACAGTTTTAAATGGCAAGATGACTAACATTGTATTTGCAACAATATATGATCCGGTGGTTGTTGAGCAAGCATTTAATGCGGGTTTAAATCAGCATATTTTGATCACTCTAGGAGGGAATTTTGGACCGCTATCTGGTAGCTCTTTGAAAGCAAAGGCGCTGGTAAAGTCCCTGAACCCAAATCTAATACAAACTTTTTCTAATATGTCATTACCACTAGGGAAAGCAGCCGCTTTAGAAATAGGTGGTAACATTGTAATTGTAAATTCACTACGCTCACAAATTTACTCCCCAGATACCATTACAAATATGGGAATTACATTAAATGACAAGCGAGCAATTATAGTTAAATCGTCTGAACATTTCAGAGCTGCATTTTCATCAATTGCTAGCAATATAATACGAGTTTCCTCACCTGGTGTTGGAAACATGAACATAGCTGAGATTCCATATAAAAATCTTTCGCGCTCACTTTGGCCGATTAATAAAAATTAATTTTAAGCAAATTTTTTGGAAGAGTAAATTATGCTAGAGAGTGCTGAGCAATGCTGAAATCAAATGGGCATAAACGACAACTTGCTTCCAGTAATCTCCAATGCTGATTCCTCAGGGTGGAACAGAAAGCCGTCTGCAGCATCATCCTGTATCCTTTTCAATCAGTGTGTCTCTCCCCGATTCATTAGTGACGTATCACTTTTTTATTCTCCTCTTCAGGTAATTAACTTCTCGTTTAAGCCTCGCCATTTCACCTTATTAGAGGGTTCGTTTCCTAGTAAATTCCTGCCGAGTTTACTAGGTTTTTAATGGATAAGGTGGGGTTGCAATGGCCGCTTTTTTCCATGAAACAAATAATTGACATATTTTAAGTTAAATTTTTTAATTAATTTTTATTGTGTATTCAATAAGTAAAGTATCTTGCCGTTCGAGACTACGTCTTGGTATTCCAAAAGGTATATTGCATTATATACACATAGCTATATAATAACCGGTCGCGGTCATTAAAAAGACTTTTTGATATGCAAAATAAGCTTTCTGCTAACCTAATTACTCTTATGAATCATCATCGTATAGGTGGTATTCAGCTTGCTAGAGCTATTAATATTCCTTTGAGTACTATTAAAAATATTCGCAAAGGGGTTAATGTCAATCCTACAATAGAAACGTTGGTTCCTTTGGCGCACTATTTTAAGGTCTCTCTTGAGGAGATGATTAGCGGGACTTTATCAGTAGAAAAGATAAGTTTGAGAGAGAGCGGCTATCGTCAAAACTTGCCTCAAGTGGTGCCAATTATTTCTTGGCAAGAAGCAGTGTTTTGGCCGCACGGGGATCGTTTACATGATTTGCGGATATTTACAGAAAAATTACATTTTGAAAACTCTTTTGCTTTGCCCTCTGAGCAAAACGCATCAGAATTATTTGCAGCGCCAGGGGTATTTTTGGTTAATCCAGACCAAAAGCCCGCGCACTTTGATTATGTAATTGTTCATAAATTGGGTTTAGCTAGTGCTTCTATAAAGCAATTTATATGTGATGAAGATGTTAGTTATTTAAAATCACTAGTGATAGCCGGCCAAATAGCACCTTTAGATGGAAATTATAGACTGCTTGGCGTGGTAGTTGAATATCGCCAATTCATTGCATCATTAGAAGATCGAAAAGTAAAAGCACTAGCAAATAATTATGTTTTAGATAAAAAAGTAGCTGAATTACAAATATAAATAAATTGGAGTAATTAAGAATAATGTCACTACCACTTTTTTCTTATCCAGCAACAACTGTATGGGTTGACGATGATTTGTTGTTTTTAGCAACAGTTAATCAGCTATTAAAAAATACAACCTTGAAAACATTTGATTCACCGAATCACTGTATTCAATTTTTGAAGGAATATCAATCTTTTCTGCAAAAAATTGATTTTATGCGAGGTTGTACTCAGGCAGATAGTTATGACATGTTGAATCATATGCCTGTCGACTTAAATGTAAGTGCGCTCAAAGAGCTATATTCAAATGCCGATCGTAGAAAGGAAATAGCAGTTTTAGTAACGGATTATAATATGCCAGGCATGAATGGTATTGATCTATGCCGTGAGATACATAGTCTGCCAATGAAGAAAATTCTGCTTACTGGTGCTGCAGATTATCAGCAAGCAGTAGCAGCCTTTAATGAAGGTTTAATTGATTGCTTTATTCAGAAAGATAGCCCTACCCTTGTTAAGGATATACTTTTTCATTTGGAAAGATTGTCAAAACAATATTTTTCGGAGCAAAGCAAACAGTTATGTAATCATTTAGAGACAGATTATTCATTACCTTTATCTGATCCTATTTTCGCTTCATTTTTTGAAAATTGGTGCAAAGAAAATGATATTCGAGAGTACTACTTGATTGATAAAAACGGTAATTTCTTAGTGATTAATCATAAAGATGAAAAATCATACTTTATTGTTCACACAGATCGCACTTTAGATAGTTTTATAGATCTGCATCATGATGACGATGAAATTGCACTTTATGTTAATGACGTGAAAGCTCGCAAGAAGATACCTTTTTTTGGGCAGGGGATTGAAAGCTGGGAGTTGCAGCCAACTGAGCTGAGTGATTGTTTTTACTTTTCTAATGTGTTGATAGGTAAGCAGAGTTATTATTGGACAGTTGCAGTTTGATATAAGGCTGATTTATTACAGAAAAAATAGTCAAAATTTGTCTTGATGCGTGAGTATCATGTATTAACAGAAGAATAGTTTATTTATATGAGGAGGCATCATGAGTCAAACTAGAGTGTTAAAAGATAGAAACATCGAGTTGATTGATATAAGTAACGATAATATAGATGTTTATCTTAACTTGGCTCGCTCATATGAAGCTGAATTTTCAAATTTAACGCAAAAGATGCCAAATGAGCTAGGTGTTTTTGAACCAGATACTATGCCAGTTCATCCCTATAGCGGATATCTTCTATATGAGGATAAAACACCAATCGGTTTTGGTGTTATTGAGTTAAGCAATCAAGTTAATGATGTTGCAGAATTTTATATTATTCCTTCGATGCGAAAGAATAAACTCGGTTGTGTCTTGGCCTCTACTATTTTTGACTTACATCCAGGTAAATGGCAAGTACGACAAATTGAAGGTGCTGATGTTGCGAAGGCATTTTGGCGACGTGTTATCAATCAATATACGCAAAATGATTTTATAGAAGATGTAGTGAGTGATCCTGTTTGGGGTGTGGTTACGCGGCAAAAATTTATTTCAAGCATAAAAAAGCCAAGTGTTGATGGGCTATCAGAGAATGGTGTTTTTTATCATTCAAGTCATCAATCAGATGTTGTTCCCGGGCAGGGATCAGCTCCAGGAAATAATAAATAAACAATTTAATTGTAAATGATACTTGTTTTATGCAAAACATAAAAATGTTGGATGGATTCATTGGTGTGTTAATAAAATAATATATTTGGACTCTTAATGAAAATTCCCCTAAAAATATTTGTGTTTATTGCAGCTTTATCATTGCCAATGATTGGTATTAGTGCAGAAAATAATAAAACAGTGAATGTATTAACTTGGTGGGGGTATTTAGATGATCCAGCCACAAAAAAATTAGTAAAGAAAGAGTGCGACGCTTTTTTATCATACGATAGCTATACATCCAATGATGATATGCTTAGAAGATGGGATATTAATGCAAGTAAATATGATGTATTAATTTTTTCTGACACAATTTATAACTCGATAAAAGATAAGATTGTTTTAAATAATAGCGAGCTTTGGAAGAAGTCTAAAGATTATACCCCTGCAATTAAGAAAGAGTATAATAGCAGTCATTTTCCGCATAACATTGCATATTTTGCTCATTCGCTCACGGGTTTTGTTTGGAATCCTGCTGTTGTCCATCTTACTAAAGATGATACCGCTAAAACAGCTTTTAAAAAGGCTAAAAATAATAAGGTTATTCTTCTAGATGATCCTGTGGAAATTAGTATGTTGTTAGAGATGCCGAAAAAAAATAAAGATAGGAACGAAAAAAATCAGATTTCCTTGGAGCATTTTAAACCCTTAATCCAAGAGAGCAAAATATATATAAGCAATGAAGTTAACAAAATATACAGCTATAGAGATTTTGCTTTTTCATATCAATGGTCGGGAGTTGCATTTTCTGACGATAAAAATATTAAAGCCTACAAATTTCTCATTAATCAACATCTGTCTTATGTTACGACTGATGTTATTGCTCAAATTAAAGATAGAAAGATTGCGGCATGTGTTGCTGGTGTATTATCAAGTAAACAGTTTTTATCTAAAGTTCAAAATAAATCTAAATATTTCAGTCCTTATGGAAATATTGATGCAGTGCCAGAAGGAAGCTTTAAAGAGACATATAAAAACTTTCTAACTAACTTGCCCAAATTACATTGGCTTAAACCCCCTTCACCAGTTCAGTTAAAAAAACTAAATCATGAATGGGATAAGGTAAAGTATGAACTCACACAAAACCGAGAATAATATAGGTCAATTTGAGAAAAGGATTTCTAACACAATTATTGTGTTGGGCATCATCGCACTTCTCATTACGACAGTTTTGTTTTCTATCATATCCTACCAGGGATTTATTCAGAGAAAATCTATTAAATCAAAAGATATTGATGTGGCAATTAACTTGTTTCAGTATAATTTCTCAGAAAAATTGTCAATCATAGCTAGCTCTAATGTATTTATAGACTTTTTCACATCTGGTGTTTCGACGCGAAATGACCTAGAGGCTAGATTTTTGATTGAGATACTACCTCTAAGGTCTAGTGGCGTTGTTGGTTACTCATTGATTAATTCTGAGACAGGGACTGATTATCAATCTGGCCAACAATCTGAAAAATCATTAACTGTGAATCTTTGCTATTTAGGTAATCGATTGGATAGTGAAAATGGGAATTGTTATGGCTATTTGAAATTGTTCTTCTCAAAAGATAAAATTGATAAAGAGCTAATGCGAATTAATCAATCAATAAAGCCATGCAAATCATGCGAAAAATATAACTTAACAAAAAATGGTTACTTCGGAAATTTTTTGGTGGCAAATCAGTCGGGATTTTATGTGAATATAACGACTGATGTTAAAGCTGAAAATATTGTCTCTTATTATTTAATTGTTGTTATTATGTTATTTAGCTTTGTTTTATTTAATCGAATAAAACTTCGAAAAATAGTTAAAGGAGCAATTTCAAATCCAATTGAACTTTTGGTTCAGAAAATTAAATCCCAAGAACTCCTGGTAGAAAATACCGAAGCATTACATGAAATTAATTACCTTTCTTCACAAATTGAAGCGGGACGACTAAAGGTAAATAAAATTAAGGAATATGAAAAGCAAGCTGCAATTGGCCATCTTTCTGCTAGCGTTGCGCATGATATTAGGTCACCACTAGCGGTAATTGAAGTAATCATGTCTATGATATCGTCATCAGTTCCGCGGGAGCAATTATCATTATTAAATCAAGCTGTTCAAAGTGTACGAGACATCGCTAATAATTTGCTTGAAAAATATCGGCATCATCACCAAGAATCAAACGCACTAAATGGTAATGCAAGCTTAGGGCACCCAGTCTTGTTATGTTCATTGATAGAGCAGGTGATATCTCAAAAGCGTTATGAGTGGTTGAATATTACATGCGAATTAACTTTTGATTTTGAGCAAGAAGTAAGGTTTATCTGGATTAATGTTGTGCCAGGTGACACCAAACGCATGATTTCTAATTTGTTAAACAATGCTATTGAGGCTTGTGAAAAGGACCCTAGAATACAAATACAGTTAAATAAAGCAAATAATTTACTTGAGTTGCGGATTTCGGATAATGGATTAGGGATTTCCTCTGAAAATATGGAGTATTTTATGGAGGGAGGAAGCTCAAAGCATGTTGGGAGAGGTATGGGGCTTTCTGGAGCGAAGCAATATATGGAGAGCCTAGGTGGAAAATTAACCTTGACTTCAGGGGTCAATAATGGCGCTGTTGTTAAGCTATATTTTCCCATTTTCAATTTATGAAGTATTTAAAATTTAAAAATCGCAGTTATCTGGTTACGCATTTCATGGACAAGAAATTAATATTCAAAAAGTGATTGATGCAGTTGGGGCGTATTTAATCCCTAAAACTGTAGCGAGCGAAATTAATATTGTTTTAAATAGACCTCCAACTTATATGTAGGAAAGAAGATGAGCAGAAAATATCAAAAAGCAAAAGATTTTCTACCCTGGAATCTTGAGAATAAAGTATTTAATAGCACAATATTTTCCTATTGGGCTGCTGGTGCATTTTACTATTTTCAGCAATCATCTGTGGGAACATCATTATTGAAAGTTGACATGAATACTGGGGAAAAGGAAGTAATTTTTAATTTCCAAAAGTTATTGGATGCTCTTTCTTCTGAATTAAAAGATAAGGTAACTTTAGATCATTTGCCATTAGATATATTTTCAATCGAAGAGAATCCACTGCATTTAAAATTTTCTTACCAAGGGAATTTTTGGAGTTATGATGTGCGGGAAGATATATGCATAAAAAAATATCAAATAAATCCAGCTAAATTATTTTCTCCTGATAACAACTGGAGTGTATTCATTAATAATCATAATCTGATCTTGAGTGATTTGAGAATAAATCAAGATTTACAATTAACTACAGATGGGGAGAGGTATTATGACTATTCTTCTTCTCCTGAAACTAATACACATGCAGTGACTCAGCATCTAATAGGTGGTGTATCTGCCCCTGTTGCACTCTGGTCATCTGATTCTAGCAAGATAATAACGCATAAATTAGATCAAAGAAATGTTAAAAAATTATCTCTTGCACAAAATTCTCCTGAAGGCAGTCAACGTCCAAAGGTTCACAGCTATCGCATGTCATTTTCAGGTGATGAGAATTTACCTCAGGCGGAGTTGATAATTGTCGATGTTGAAAGTAAATCTATAACTCCATTAAAAACAGATCCACTTTTATCTCCATATCTAACCCCCCTTGAATTTAACTGGGTATGGTGGAGCAGTGACAATAAGAAAATATATTTTTTAAGAGAAACGCGTGGCTCAAAAGAACTAATGCTCTGTGTTGCTGATGCTGAGACTGGAGTAACAAGGATATTAATTTCGGAGACAAATGAAACTTTTGTTGAGCCGAGTCAGTTGGCGCCATGGCCTAAGCAGGTTCTTATCTTAGAAGAAAGTCAAGAAATCATATGGCTATCTGAGCGAGATGGTTATTCTCATTTATATCTTTTTGATTTGAGTAATGGGAGTTTTAAAAATGCTATAACCAAAGGAGATTGGTGCATTAGAGAAGTACACTTTTATGACGAAAATGAAAAATGGCTTTATTTCACTGCATGTGGATATCATGAAAATGAAGATCCATATTATAAGCACCTTTTTAGATGTCATTTGGATGGGTCGGACTTACAATGTTTAACAGAAAAGAATGTTAATCATACAATATGCATTTCTCCGCAAAAAAATTACTTCTTAGATACATATTCTACAATTGATTCAGCACCAATTAGCCTTTTAAAGAAAATGGATGGTGAAGTCATTTGCCATCTGGAGACAGCTAATATTGAGGGGCTGACGGAGTTGGGATGGGTTCCCCCCAAGCGTTTTTGTGTCAAGGCTAGAGATGGTATAACGAAAATATATGGAAATTTATACTTTCCATCCGATTTTGACTCAAATAAAAAATATCCTATCATTGATCATATTTATCCTGGACCACAATTCTATAGAACACCTACCCATTTTAATTTATACGGATGCATATTTAGATCTGCTTGGACCGCTCAAGCGTTGGCGGAGCTGGGTTTTATTGTTATCCATGTTGATGGTTTTGGTACGCCTGGACGATCCAAAGGTTTTCATGATGCCAGTTATAAAAATATGAGTGATTGTGGCATTCCAGATCATGTATCTGCAATTAAGCAGCTGGCCTCAATGTACAGTTTTATTGATTTAGACAAGGTGGGTATTACTGGATATTCAGGTGGTGGATATGCTGCGGCCCGCGCTATGTTGATGTATCCAGAATTTTTTAAGGTGTCTGTAGCGGCAGCTGGTAATCATGATTTGCGTTGTTATCCTGCTAGTTATGGCGAAAAATACAATAGCTTGGATATTGCGACTTATGCTGATCAGAGTAATGCAGCACATGCAGATAAATTAAAGGGTAAACTGTTGCTCGTTCATGGAGAGATGGATGATAACGTTCATCCGTGCGCAACCTTGCAGTTGGTTGATGCTTTAATTAAAAATGATAAAGATTTTGACATGTTGATAATGCCGAATCAGAATCATGCATCCACCTTCGATCATCCGTATTATATGCGTCGACATTGGGATTATTTTGTTCGTAATTTGTTAGGGGAGGTTTCACCCATGGGGTTTTCTATCAACCCAATGCCATTAGATTTTCCTCAGTTGATGGATTGGTAGGGTCATGAAAAAAATAATAATAATTATAATTATATTATATTGTCTTCCAATAATTTCGAAAGCTGATTCAAGCGTAAATGAATTAAGAGTAACTTTGCAATCATCATTTATTTCTCTTGATCCTGGTGGTGTCCAGGATTCTCAGAGTTTATTTGTTTCTCGCCAAGTTAATTGTCAGCTGGTAAGGAATCAGGGTTCTAGTTTTACATTAGATGCGGCTGAATCAATAAGATATATAACGCCATTAAAAATTCTTGTGAAAATAAATAAAAACGCAAAATTTTATGATGGATCACCGGTTACTGCAAGAGATGCTGTTGCTAGTCTGAACTATATTAAAGAATCGCGAAATATCTTTAAAAATGTTTTTACGTGGATTAAAACGGTTACTATATTGGATGATAAGACAATTGTTTTGTCTTTAGAAAAGCATGTTCCCCAGTTTTTGAAGACGTTATCTGCAACTAATTTTACAATATTTAAAGAATCTTTCTTAGATAAAGCAAAAGCAAACAAAAGTTTGTGGAAAAATCCAATTGGTTGCGGCAAATATAGGGTTAGCTATTTTGGAGATAAACAAATTAGGATAACTCCGGTTTATTCTGGGTTACCTATAGTCTTTACTTTGATAAAAAGTAATCAAATAGAGGCCTCTGAAGTTGGTAAATATGACATTATTACTTTAAAAGTAATAGGAGAATCAAAAGAATTAAACAATTTTAATGTATTAGAAATGTTTGATCCTATCCAATATTTTATTGGTATCAATTCTAAAAGCAGGCTTTGGAAGAATAAATATGATAGATGTAAATTTTTGTCTAGCTTGGATCTAAAAAATGTAATTTCAAGTTATGGTGAGTCCGCAATTGTGGCAAATGATCTGCTTCCAAAGGGAACATTGGGTTATAGCCAAAATAATGATTATTTATTTGATCTTAAGAGGTTGGCTAATAAATCTTCTCAGCATTCCCTTAATAAAGAAAAATCTATTTGTTTTTCTTACCTTACTGTTTCTATACAAGATAAAAATAAAGTTGAGTATGTAAAAATGCTCCAAAAGCATTATTCTAATGTTGTTGTCAAACCAATTTATGATGTTAAGAGATTCGGGAAGAAATTTCTTAATGACAATTGTGATGTTTTAATTTTAGGGCTGACATCAACTTACTTAGATGGATATGAATTTTTAACGGTTTTTGAAAAAAATGACGCAAATTTTACAGGTGAAAATGTTGAGCATTTGAACGCTCATATTTTACAGAGCCAAAATATTGAAAATACTGTTGAAAGGGCAAAAGAATATCAAAAAATAACCAAAGAAATAGCAGATTCT
This sequence comes from Gammaproteobacteria bacterium, assembly GCA_049294295.1. Taxonomy (GTDB): domain Bacteria; phylum Pseudomonadota; class Gammaproteobacteria; order DSM-16500; family DSM-16500; genus Aquicella. The sequence continues at coordinate 19,416 of JBAQCP010000066.1, forward strand.
TGTATAGTTCGACCAATTTTTACTATGCCAATCAGGAGAATTTATGTTAGGAAAAATTTGAAAGCACCTGGCATAGGTTTAATTTCTATACATCAATATAATCTAGCGAATGTTTCAATATAATGAATAAATCTATCCATAGTAGTAAAAAAATTCATTTTTTGATTGAACGTTTTTTCATAATAACAGGCTTGGTTATTTTAACCGCTGTTTTGTTGATGGGCTTGTATTTTAATAGATATGAATCTCATCAAAAGCAGGAAGATAACTTATTAAAGATTCATAGCATGTTGTCCCAGCTCATTGTTCCGTCATTGGTTATTTCAGATGTTTCGGAAGTCAGACATTTGTTATTTATGGCTGCTGGTGAGAAGGAGACGTTCTTAGTAGTTGATAATTCCGGCACAGTCATAATGTCTGATTATGAAAAAATTTCATTTTCAAATTTTGCATCTTCAGTTTATAAAGATATCCGCACCTGCAAGAACTTAGGCATGGCGTATAAATATATTGATGGTAAGAAATACTTAATAAATTGCTCAATTTTGCAGAATGATGATATTTTTAATGGGCAGAATGAGGTGGGGGTTTTATTAAGTTTTTCAAATTATAAATGGTTTTCCTTTTCTCCAATTATTATATACTTTGTTACCATATTGATGGTTTTGTTTTTGGTAATGCTGATCTTGTTTAGAAGAATGCTCTATAAACAATTACTAAGACCATTAGTCACCTTAAAAGATTGTATTTCCAATATCTCAATGGAGCATGCATTAAAAAAGAAACATATAGAAAAAATTGACAATGCTCCGAGTGAATTAATAGAAATAAAAGATGTTTTTGAAAGGCTTATTTTGAGTCTTCAAGGGGAGTATGGTCGTCGTGTTGAAGCTGAAAAAATTAAGGCACTGATCTTGCCCCACACCTGTAGACACTAATTTGTTAAACTTACGAGTAATAATGAAGAGGTGTTTAAAATGGCAAGACAGAATAGAAAATATACAGCCGAGTTTAAACAGGAATCGGTCAATTTA